>JANXOM010000384.1 GCA_025353585.1 Deltaproteobacteria bacterium | reverse complement strand
CCACCTGGTGCGCGACGTCGCGCACTACACGGTGGCCGCCGACCACAAGGCCGCCTGGGAATCGGCGGACTACGTGCGGCATGGCGGCTGTGACGACTGCGATCGCCTCGGCGATGTCATCGACCACGCGCGCGCGACGATGGTCACCGATCTCACCGGCGCGGACGCGCGGCCGATCGCCTACCACGTGGGGTACCTGGTCGATGCGCCGAACGCGACGAAGCCCGGCGCGCCGGACGGGATCACGCGCGCGATCGGCGCGGGCGCCGAGCCGGTGGCGAAGCAGTTCGAGGCGACGATCGGGGATCCCGTCGCGCTCGCCCGGACCGTCTCGCCGCGGGCCGACACCGAGCTCCTCGGTAGCGCGGCCCGCGAGCGCTACCTCGGCGGCAGCAAGGTCGCGGCGATGCTCCAGCAGTGGAACCTCGCGTTCACGGTCCGCGATGGGGTCGCGGCCGGGCTCACGCCGAGCAAGACGGTCGCGTGGGTCGCGGCCAACCTCGACGCGGTGCCGGTCCCGGCCAAGGGCGAGGGCGAGGGCAAGGGCAAGGCGGGCCCGGCCACGCCGTACCGCGCGCTGTTCGTCTACGAGCACGCCTCCGCCGGGTGGCAGCTCGTGCAGGCGTCGTTCTCGATCGCGCACGAGGTGCAGCGATAGCGGGCTACTCGGGCGCGGCCGACTTCGCGCGCCTGCGCTTCCGGCGCGCGATCACCGACGAGCGGAGCATGAGCACCATCACGAGGACCACGCCCGCGCCCACGGCCGGGAGCGCGTAGCTGCGATAACCGCGCGGCGTCTCCGTCGGGTTCAGCACGCCGTTCGGGTCCACGCACATCGTGCGCCGGCTGCCGTCGCCGGTCTCGATCAGGCCGCAGCGAAGGCCCTGGTTGCAGTCGGCGTCGACGCTGCACTCCCAGCCCTGCGCGCCCTTGCCGCACGCGGCGGCGAGGACGAGGACCATCACGAGGACGAGGCGCATCGCGGCGAAGGGTACTACGCCCAGGGCGCGCGCCGGACGTCGGGCGCGATCGCGAGCTCGAACACGGTCGCGCGTTCGTCAGCGATGTCGACGGTGGCGAACGTCCGGCCACCCGCGCTCGACGCGGCCCGCGCGCGAATACGCCTGCGGCACCGCGCGCGCCTCGATCAAGCGCGCGCCGAGGGGCGCATCACGCGCGTGGCCGACGACGTCCGATCGTCTTCGCCACCTGGGAGCCGCCAACAGGCCGGATCTGCTCGGCATCTTACGCCGACGCAACCGCCGCGCGCGCCGGCCGATAGCCGGCCTCATGTCGAACGCAATCCCACCCGCGGGCCACCGCAGCCTCGATCTCCTTGTCCTGCCGGCGGTCGCCCGCGAGGCCTTTGCGCGCGCGGTCGCTGAAGATCGCGCGCCTGTCGCGAAGCGCGCCGGCGCCCATTGGATCCTGCTGGCCATCGCGGCCATCGCCATGCTCGTCGGCGTGAACGCCGTGGGCTTCGGCGATCCGGGCGACATGGTGCCCATCCCGCCGTCGCTGGCGCTCGGCCTGGACGCGCTTGGCTTCGCCGGGCTCGTCGCCGCCGTGGGGCTCTGGCGCCGGGCCAGGACGCTGAGGCGCCTCCTGGGCTGTGCGCCTGGCATCTACGCGCTCGGCTCCCGGCTGATCGACGCCCGCTCGCGTACGCTCGAGCTCTACGATCTCCGCGCGAGCGATCCCCAGATCACCCACCACCACGTGAACGGCAGCTATCGGTTCACCTCGTTGAGCTGGCACGGCTTGTACCTCGCGTCCGGACCTCGGACGATGCCCGATCGGGTGCTGACCGCGGTGAACTGGCAGCTGCGCGTGCTCCGCGACGCGTTCAGCGCCGGCGATGTCGCGCAGATGCTCGCGCTCGATCCGATCGCCCTCGGGCTCGCCATCATCGACAGCGCCCCGCCCGCGCCGCCACCACCGCTCGCGTCGCCGCGCCGGCCCCTCGCGATCGCCGCGTTCGCCACTCTCGCTCTCGCCGGCTCGGCCTGGTCGCTCCGCAACTACGCGAGCATGGAGGTCGCGTTCGCCCGCCTCGACAGCGCGAGCCAGATCGACGGCTGGATCGAGGCCGGCGGCGACCGCGCGCGCGGCCTGCACAAGAAGATGGAGGTCGAGCTCACCCGGGCCGTGACCGAGAACGGTAACGATGCATCCAAGCTCCGCGACGTGCTCGCGCGCTATCCCGACGCGCCGGCCGAGCTCACCGGGCCCGTCGAGGCCGCGCTCGCTCGACGCTACAAGTTTGCGCGCGCCGCGGCGCTCGCGCTGTCCGCGTCGGAGCCCCTGACGGCGTTCATCAACCACGTCTACGACCACCTCGAGACAACGAGAGTCCCGCTGACGATGCACCTCGAGGCCACGCGCACCGACACGAGCGCGCTCACGGCCTTCGACGACGGGGTCGCCGCCGACCCGAAGCACAGCCCGCTCCTCGTGCGGGTCGCGCAGTACTTCGATCCGGCCGAGGACACGGTGCGCACGCAGGCCGTCAAGCGCGCGGTCCAGGGTGGTCTCGGCCAGTTCTTCCCCGCCGACGTTCTGGTCTTCAGCAACACGGCCGACGCGACGCAGGCGACGGTCACGATCTTCTACATCATCCGCATGAAGGCTTCGGCGGTCGGGGACGTGACGATCTACCAGGCCGTCGACGCGCACCACGTCCCCATCGCGGGGTCCCCCGAATATCCGGGCGTGGAGCTCGAGCTCGGCGCGACGCTCGAGGTGCCCGGCGGCGACCCGCCCCAGCGCGTCACGTTCATCGCGCGCCCGGCGCCGTCCATCACCGTCGAGAAGACAGGGGACGGGTATGCCGCGGCGAGCGCGGCCACCAGCGCCGAGGTCTACCGCGCGATGGCCGCCAGCGCGTTTGCGGATCTGCAGCTGAAGCTCGTGCACGCGCTCGGCGGCAAGCCCGATGTCGACGACAGGGTCCCCGAGCCCCGCGAGCCCGCCTGCGAGAAGCTCGACCGCGAAGTCGCGAAGCTGCAGGCGTGCGCGAGCGTGACAGCGCCCGCGCGCACGCAGCTCGCGGCCGAGCTCCGCAAGCTCGCCGTCGCCGACCTCGACACGAAGACGTTCTGCACGCGCGCGAAGAGCTTCGTGCAGCGCTCGTTCCTGCGCGCGAACTGCGACGCGACCGCGCCGGCCGCGGCTACGGACCGGTGATCGTCGCGCTACCGAGCTTCTGCAGCTTGCCGCTCACCTTGGTGCCCGACAGCGTGACCTTCGCGCTGCCCATGGCCTGCACGGCAGTGCCGGTGCCGGTCACGCTGCCGCCGGTGATCGTGACGACCGCGCTGCCCGTCGCGGCGACCGCCGTCTCGCCCGTGATGTTGCAATCGACGAGCGTCAGCGTGCAGCTGCCGGTCGCGTTGACCGCCTCGCCGGTCAGCTTCGCCGTGACGCCCTTGAACGTCAGGTTCTGCGAGCCCGTGCAGGTGAGCGGCGTCTTGCCGTCCCACACGATGTCCGCGCCCGACACGGTCGCCATCGTCTGCGTGACCGCCTTCGAGATCGTGTGCTTGATGTACCAGGTGACGCCGCCGACGATGGCCAGCGTCAGGAGGCCGCCGATCGCCCACCACAGGATCGCGCTCTTCGCCTTGTCGATCGCCTGGTTCGCGACGCCGCCGACATCGACGCCGCCCTTGCTGCTCGCGTTGATGTTGAATCCGCCGACGTGAATATGCGCGCGCACCTCGTATTGCGGCGCCCCCCCGTCGATCGAACCGCGCTGCCCTGCGGCAGCGCTGCCGGCGGCGGCAACGCCGCCCCCGTCGATCGCACCGCGCTGCCTTGCGGCAGCGCTGCCGGCGGCGGCAAAGCCGCCCCCGTCGATCGCGAACTGCAGCGTCAGATTGGAGATCTGGATGCCGTGCGCCGCGAGCCCCGAGGCCGCCACGATCTCGTCTGCCGCCCCGCCAATCGAGCCCTCGCCGAGGTTGCGGAACGTCAGCTGGCCCGTGGCCATCTTCTGACCGATGACGGTGCGGATCGTGTCGAGCAAGTGTGCGGTCAGGTCGCGGTCCGCCTGCGCCGGGTTCGGCACAGGATTGGGCCCCGGCATGTACTCGACGCGAGCATTCACCGCCACCGGCACACCGCGCTGCTGCACGTTGTCCATGAAGGGCCCGATCGGGCCACCGAACTGAGAAGTAGGCATGGACGCGTAGCTTAACGTCGGCGCGCGGCCGATAGGCGGGACTATGTGGCTTCGGCGCGAGTCACGCGCTCGTCTCGGTCCTTGTCGAGTGTGTGAAGCAGCAGGTGCGCGACGACGTGCGACGGCGCGTGGCCGGTGATGCGCGCGAGCGCGGCCATGACCTCGGCCTCGTCGATCGTGCCGTCGTGATCGATGTCGATCTGATCGAACCCGCCGAGCTTCTTCCACAGCTCGACCGCGAACGACTCGGCGAGGAGGTGCTTGATGTCGTGGCCGGATCCGGCGGGCGGGATCGCGGCGGGCGTGTCGTGCGCGAGCTGCAGCAGCGGCTCGTTGTGATCCATGCCGACGAACAGGTTGCGGACCAGCGCGACGCGGTAGGTCTGCGCGTCGTCGAGCGTGCCCAGGTCCACGCACGTCTGCAGGAAGCCGCCGGACTCGACCGGGGCGTGCGCGCGCGACGCGGCGACGGCGGCTCGCACCACCGCGCCCGGCATCGGGACGACGACGATCTCGTTGTCGAACGGCACCTCCGCCTCGAGGTCGCCGTACGTGAACCGCTCGGGATAGTCGCGATTCGCGCGGATCGCACCGCCGTTGAGCACGGCGAGGTCGGCGCGCATCGCGTCGCGCACGCGGGTGCAGAGCAGCGCGCCCATCGTGGTCTGGCGCACGCGCGTGCCGATCGACGACAGCAGCTCGCCCGGCGCGACCTGCACGAGCGTGGCGTCGGCGAGGTCGCGCACCTTGGCCATGTGGCCGTCGACGCGGGCGCGCAGCTCGGCGTCCTCGGGATACGCCTCGATCGCGACGCGCGTGACCGTGACGACCGGCGGGGCGCCGCCGGCGAAGTCCACATCGGACACGACCGCGGCCACGCCATCCGCGCCCGCCTTCACGATCCACGTCCCGTCGACCGCCTCGGTGAACGGGACGTGCTCGTGACCGCCGACGATCAGCGGGAAGGCGCGCGTGCGGGCGAGGACGCGGTCGGCCGCGATGTCCTGATGCGTGATCGCGATGACCGTCGTGCATCCACGCGCGCGCAGGTCGGCCGCGGCCACGAGCGCTGCCGTCGCGGCTGGGCGCAGCGACGCGCCCCCGAACGGCGCGCCGCGAAACAGCGCGAGGTCGTCCACCACGACCGCGACGAGCCCGACCTGGTGCTCGCCTACGCGCACGATCGCGTCGCGCGGCATCTTCGGGTCGAAGTCGACGTTGGTGGACAGCCACGTGCCGCGAAACTCGGCGACGCGCGCGTGGAGCTCGGTCGCCGGAATATCGTCCTCGTGATTGCCGAGGATCGCGTAGTCGAGGCCGAGCGCGTTGAGGCAGTCGACCATCCCGCGGCCCGCGTCGAGGCTCGAGAGCAGGCTCGGCCCGACGAAGTCGCCGGCGATGACCGAGATCGTGACGTCCGGCGCGGGCAGGACGTGCGCGCGCAGGAGCGTCGCGAGGCGCGGCAGATAGGCGAGCGTGTAGATGTCGTTGATCGAGAGGATCCGGAGGCGCACGGCCGGGCAGCATACGCCGGCCCGGGGGCCGTCACCCGGGCGGATCGCCGAGCGTGATCAGCGCCAGCGCACGCGGTGCGTCCGCGCCCCCGAGCGCGGCATGGGCGGCCGCCGGGTCGCGCTCCATCAGGTCGAGCATCTCGAGGGCAGCCTCCGCGGTGGCGAACCGCCGCTCCCGATCGCGACACATGAGGCGCCGCATGTAGGCCTCGAGCACGGGGGCGACCGCGACCCCCGGCGCGCGCCGCGAGACGGGCGGGGGATCGGTGCGGATATGGGCCACCGCGATCTCGAGCGGCGTGCCCTCGAAGGGCGCCATGCCCGCGAGCATCTCGTAGAAGATCACGCCGAGCGCGTACAGATCCACGCGGTGGTCGATCGGGCGGCCCTTGGCCTGCTCGGGCGCCATGTACTGCGGCGTCCCGACGATCATGCCATCGCCGGTGAGCCGGTCGCGTCCGTCGGGGACGATCAGGAGCGCGATGCCGAAGTCGACGATGCGCGGCGTATCGGAGGCATCGACGATCACGTTGTCGGGCTTGAGGTCGCGATGGATGAGGCCCGCGTCGTGCGCGTGGGCGAGCCCGCGCAGCAGCTGCGCGATCAAGCGGACGGCGCGGTCGGGGGCCAGCGGCGCCGCGAGGAGCTTGGTCAAGCTCTCGCCGACGGCGAGGTCCATGACCATGACGTGCTTGCCATCGACGGTCTGCCCGAGATCGAGCACGGCGACGACGTTCGGGTGGTTGAGGCGGGACGCGGCGAGGGCCTCGCGGCGGAACCGCTCGAGGTGGACGGCGTTCTCGACGAGGTGCGGGTGCAACACCTTGATCGCCACCTCGCGCTCGAGCACGGTGTGGCGCCCGCGATAGACGCTGCCAAACGCCCCTGCGCCGAGCGCGACCTCCACGCGATAGCGCTCGAGCACGATCGTCCCGAGGAACGGGTCAGCCTCGTCGTCCACGGGGACGAGTCTACCCAAGGACCCGCCACGACGCCGGGTTCTCCGGATCGCGCCGCGGCGCGGGTCGCGGTACCCTACGGACGTGACGCAGCGCCGCACACCGGACTCGCCCGGGCCCGACACGACCGTCGAGCCGAAGCGCACGCGGCTCGGCGTCGGCGGCGGGCGCAGCACGGAGAGCATGTCGGTGGCCCTGGAGCCAGACCTCGTCGGCACGGTCGTCGGCGGCTACCTCGTGCAAGAGAAGCTCGGCGCGGGCGCGATGGGCGTCGTCTACCGCGCCGTGCACCTCGATACGACCCGCGTCGTGGCGCTCAAGGCGCTCCGGTCCGATTTCCTCGACGAGGCCGCCGCGATCCAGCGGTTCCGGCGCGAGGCACAGGTCGCGGCGCGGCTCGGGCATCCGCACGTGGGCGGGCTCGTGGAGATCGTCGAGGCCAACGGCCGCTTCGCGCTGGCGCTCGAGCTCGTGGAGGGTGAGTCCTTGCGGATGCTGATCGAGGACTCGATCAGCCCCGAACGCGTCGTCGTCCTCGCGGGCCAGCTGCTGCGCGGCCTCGAGCACGCTCACGCGCTCGGCCTCGTGCACCGCGATCTCAAGCCCGACAACGTCCTCGTCGACAAGCGCAACGACCGCGACCACGCGCGCATCATCGACTTCGGCATCGCGATCTCGAGCGCGGCGGACTCCGACTCCATCGAGCGCCTGACCGCCGAGGGCGTGGTCATCGGCACGCCGGAGTACATGTCCCCCGAGCAGAGCCAGGGCTTGCCCGTCGACGAGCGGTCGGATCTCTACTCGCTGGGCATGATGCTCTACGAGATGCTGACCGGGCTCCTGCCGTTCGTCGGCCGGCCGGTGCAGATCCTCTACGCCAAGCTCAAGCGCGACCCGCCGCCGATGGCCGAGCGCGCGCCGGACCGGCCCGTCGATCCGCTGCTCGAGCTGTTCGTGCGCAAGCTGCTCGCGCGCGACCCGGAGCAGCGCTTCGCGAACGCGCGCGCCGCTCTCGGCGTGTTGCATCTCGTGGTCAACGAGCCCGCCGCCGCCGGCCCGGCGCTCGGGATCATGGACGTGGAGCGCGCGCTGGCGGTCGTGTCATTGCCGGCACCGCCGCCGCTGCGCCGTCGGTAGCCCAGCCCCGGATGGCGGCCACCACCGCCTGCTCGACGGCCGGCGAGAGCGGATCGTTGTGGCCCGCGCCTGCCAGGTGGATGACGCGCCACGGCGCGGCGTACGCCGCCATCACGCGATCCTGGTAGCCAGCGGGTACGACGTGGTCGGCGGTCGCGCTGAGGAACAGCGCGGGCGCGGTGGCGCGCTCGGCGTTGCCGATGCTGTCGAGCTCCTCGGGGATCTGCAGCGCGATCGGGAGCGCGAGCAGAAAGAGGTTCCACCAGCCGAAGCGGCGCAGCACGAGCTCGGGCAGCGGCGGCGCGTTCTTCAGCACCACACCGGCGAGGCGGACGGTGGCCGCGAGGTGGAGCGCGGCGGTCGTGCCCATGCTCGAGCCGTAGACGATGATCGGCTTGCCCGGCGCGCGGCGTGCGACCTCGGCGTAGGCGCGCCGCGCGCTCCGTGCCACGCCCCCGAGGCTCGGACGACCGACGCTGTGGCCGTAGCCGGCGTAGTTCACGCCCCAGACCTCGGCGCGGAGACCGGATCGCGCGAACAGCGATGCCAGCTCGCCGGCGGGATCCTCCGCGACCTCGCCGTTGCCGAACATCGCGATCACGTACATGTCGGGAGCGGCGCCGTCGGGCGGCGGGGTCACGAACACCTCGACCGCGCCGTCGGCGTCAGGGAGCATCCGGCCGGGGACCGCGCTCGCGTCGTGGCGGGGCGGCCACAGGAGCGCGAAGTCGGCGAGACAGCCCGCGCTCAGGACGCAGACGGCCACCACGAGCGCGCGCACTCCCACTCCGGCCACCTCGGGGTTATACGTCATGCGTGTCGAACCTCGAGAAGTACCGCCACGTCCTGGCGGTTGGCGCGCATCCCGACGACCTCGAGGTCGGCGCCGGCGGCCTGCTCGCGCGGCTCGCGGCCGAGGGCGCGACCGTCACGATGGTCATCGCGTCGATCCCGAATCGCTACGTGGTCCGCCGCGCGGAGGCGACGGCCGGGGCGGCCCGGCTCGGCGCCCGCTTGCGGCTCCCCGACGCCGAGCGCGAGAGCCGCGTCGACGACGTCCCGATGCACGAGCTCGTCGCGCGGTTCGAGCGCGCGCTCGCCGAGACCCAGCCGGATCTCGTCGTCGTCCACGGTGGGCGCGACGGTCACGAGGACCACGCCGTCACGCACCGCGCCGTCCTCGCCGCGCTGCGCCGGGCGCCCGGCGACGTCCTCTGCTACGCCACGCGCTTGCCGGTGGGGGCCGCGCCTCCGCCGCCGACGTGCGTCGTCGATATCTCGGCGTCCATCGACGCGAAGATCGCCGCGATCGCGGAGCACGCCTCGCAGTTTCCGCGCACCTTCGCCGAGACGCGCCGCGATGTAGCCCGCGTCCTCGGCGCCGCGCATGGCGTGCCGTATGCCGAAGTGTACGAGGTCCTCCGCATCACGCTCTGACGAGCGTGTCCGCCGCGCCACCGGCGTCATTCGCCTGACGCCGCCGTTCGCGAGGAGCCCCGCGCGGGATCGAACATGGACGTAGGGCGACCGCGCGAACTTGCGCGGGGCATGACGAACCCTGGCCGCGGCATTTGACGTCCGCCGGTCATGTCCGCAACGCTGGGGTGATGCAGAAGTCCACCCTCGTCCCGACCCTCCTCGCCGCGGCCGTCGCCCTCTCGTTCGCGGGCTGCAAGCCCAGGATCGACGGCGAGAAGGCCGAGACAGCCATCAAGGCCGGCGTGAAAGCGCAGACGGGCGAGGATCTCAAGTCGCTGACGTGTCCGCGAGACCTCGAGGCGAAAGCGGACGCGACGTTCGAGTGCAAGGGCCTGTCGTCCGAGGGCGCCGTCGTCATCATCACGGTGACGATCAAAGACACCGACGGTAACGTCGCGTGGAAGCTCACGTCGGTCGGTGGCCAGACCGCGCCCGATGGCTCCGCGAAGGCAGCGCCCGCCCCCGCGCCCGCGGCGGACGAGCCCAAGGCGGCGCCGGCGGCCACCGGCGAGCCGAAGGACGACCACAAGGAGTGAGCGCGCGCTGCGGTATGGTGCAGCCGTGACGAGCGAGCCGACCCGATGGATACGTACAGCGGACGAGCTCGCGGATCTCGTCGAGGAGCTCGCGCCCTGCCGCGCGCTCGGGATCGACACCGAGGCCGACAGCCTGCACCACTACACGGAGAAGGTCTGCCTGGTCCAGCTGACGGCGTACGGCGGGATGTCGTGCCTCGTCGATCCGCTGGCGCTGCGCGATCTGTCGCCGCTCGCGCCGATCATGGCCGACCCGTCGGTGCTCAAGGTGCTGCACGGCGGCGACAACGACATCATGTCGATGCGCCGCGACTTTGGATTCGCGTTTCGCACGCTGTTCGACACGTCGATCGCCGCGCGCCTCCTCGGCGACACCGAGCTCGGCCTCCAGGCGCTCGTCCGCAACGAGCTCGGCATCGAGCTCAGCAAGGGCAGCCAGAAGGACGACTGGTCGAAGCGCCCGCTGACGCCCAAGCAGGAGATGTACGCGCTCTCCGACGTCGCCCACCTGATGGCGCTCGCCACGCGGCTGACAGAGCGGCTCGCCGCGGCGGGTCGCACGCACTGGGCGCGGGGCGAGTTCGCGGCGCTCGCGAACCTGCCGGCGGCGGAGAAGCGCAGCGGGCCCGACGAGTTCCGGCGCATCAAGGGCTCGGCGAAGCTGTCGCGCCGCCAGCAGGGCGTGCTGCGCGAGGTGTACCTGTGGCGCGAGGCGCGCGCCGCGGCGGCGGACCGGCCCCCGTTCAAGATCGTCGGCCCCGAGGTCGTGCTCGCGCTGGCGGAGCGCGTGCCGGCGACGCTCGCCGACGTGGAGCGCGTGCTGGCGTCGTATCCGCGGCAGGCGGGTCAGGCCGAGATCGTGTTCGAGGCGATCACGCGGGCGCTGGAACTGCCGGAGCGCGAGCTGCCGCTCCGCGAGCCCGCCGCGCCGCCGCCGCCGAACGCCGCCGCCCGCCGCCGGAGCGAAGCGTTGCGCGCGTGGCGGTCAGAACAGGCCGCGCGATCGCAGCTCGACCCGGCGATCATCATGTCCCAGCGCGTGCTCGAGCGGCTCGCGCTCGCCGGGCCGCGGACGCTCGCCGAGCTGGCCGCGGTCGAGGGCGTGCGGGCGTGGCGGGCGGATGACTGGGGCCGGGCCCTGCTCGCCGCGTGTGCATAGGTCATTCGGTGGTGGGGGCGCCGGCCGCGATGGCTTGCAGGTACGCGAGCAGCGCGCCCCGGTCGGCGCCGACGAGCGGCGTCTGATCGCGCGGCATGCGGTCCGTCGCGCTGATCACCGTGCGCGCCGCGACCTCCGCCGCGAGCTCGGGCTGCGCGGACAGGAGCGCGTGCAGCCGCACCGGCGAGTCGAACGGGATCGGCGGGCCATCGCCGCCGGGATCGTGACAGCGCACGCACCGATACACGACGAGCGGCGGGGCGGGCGGCGTCGGCGGCCACGCCACGCCGTCGACGTTAGCCTCGGCCGCGAACTTCGCGCAGCCCGCGATGGCGCGCGGCAGATCCAGACGCGTCCCGTCACGGTGATAGATGGAGTACGGCTTGACCGCGAACAGCGCGGCCGCGTGCGGATCGGCGGCCACGCGTCCGCGCAGCATCTCGAACAGAAAGTCCTCCTTGAAGTAGAAGTCCCGCGCGCCGTCGCGCCCGACGACGCGGCCGCTCAGGATCCCGTCGTAGAGCGCGAACGCGCCGGTCTCGATGGCCATCGACCAGTCGGCGCGGCTGACGTCGAGGACACGCGCCAGGTACTCGATCTCGGCGAAGTTATCCGAGCTGTTCAGCTCGACCATGCGCAGCCGGTGACGCTCGTCGGGATCGGTGATGTGCGCGCGATCGAGCTTCGCCGCGTTCTCCGCCGCCAGCGTGGTCTGGACCCGCGCGCGCGCTTCGCTCGTGACCGGGAGCGGCGCGCACTCGAGGAGCCCCGCGACGAGCTTGTCGCGATACGTCGCGTAGCCCGGCGCGGCCTCGAGCTTGCGGGCGATCCGCTCGCGGTTGCGCTCGGTGAGCGCCATGCCGAGGCGCATGTTCGGCGCGAAGTTGCCCGACGTGTCCTCCGCGGGCGTGAGGGCGTACGGCGAGACCTCCGAGCCGGGCGGAAACGCCAGCGAGCGGTACACGCTCCCCGGCGCGTCCTTGCTCGCGAGGAACTTGCGATAGCTCGCGAGCTCCGCCGGATCCGTGGCGAACGCATCCTGCACGCTGCCATAGAAGCCGGGCCACACCGGATAGGAATCGAAGATCGGGCGTGGATCGGCGCCGTGACAGCGCAGGCACTCGGTCGGGTTCGCGTGCCCGTTCGCGCGCGCGCTCGCGGCCAGCGCGGGGTCGCGGCGCACCGCGGCGGGGAGCACGAAGCGCTCGAGCTCGAAGGCGCGCGCGTCGTCGCGGAAGCGGACGACCTCGAGGATGTCCAGATCAGGGCCGGTCGGATCGCCGGTGAACGCCAGGACGAGGCGTGCGTCGCTCCCGAACAGCACCACCCGCGGGTGAACGGGATCGACGTCTTGCTCCGGGCTCCGCGTCGCGAACACCAGCGTGAAGCTGCTGCGCAGATCGTCGTCCAGCAGCGGCACGAGCTCGGCGATGCTGTCGACCGGCGCGCCGGTGGCCGGGTTGTGCGCGAGGAGCGCCGTCAGCGCGCGGTAGCGAGGATCATGGCGGGGTTCGCCGACGCGAGCGGGAGCGTGCGCGAGGACCTGCGCCGGGGCCGGCGCGGGCGTGCAGGCGGAGACGAGCGCGCACCCGAGAGCGGCCAGCGCGCGCGTCACGAGGTCGCCATGTCGCATCGTCGCTCCGAGCGTAGCAGCCCGCGCCCGCCGTGCCGCCCGTTCGATAGCGTCCGTTGGCGGTGGCGGGGGCATCGGCCGCGCCGGCATCGGGCGCCCGATCACCACGCGGTCGCGCTTCGCCGGCGTGCGCGCGAGGTGGTCGCCGATGGTCTTCTCGGAGTGCCCCTCCGTGGAGCCGTTCGCGGTGTCGATGACGCTGCCGCCGCGCGCGAGGAACCGATCGAAGATCGCCTCGCGTCCGCGACGGTCGAGCCCCCGTCCTCGCCAAAGGTCATCGCGCCAGGCAGCGTGGCGAGACGCGCAGGCCGGAGCGGCCGAGCGTGACGCAGTGGTCGAGGGCCATGATGGCGAGTCTACGTGCGCGGGCCTGCGGTAGAGTCGCGGCATGTCGAGATCGCTCCTCGGGCTCGGGCTCGTGCTGGTGGTGGGGCTGGTCGCGAGCTGCGGCGGCAAGCGCGACGAGCACGCGCCGCTCCGGACCGCCGCCGCCGAGGCGACGCGCGGCGACGAGATGTCCGAGCCGCGCCCGATCCTGACGGTGCGGAACCTCGAGGCGAGCGAGCGCTACTATCGCGACGTCCTCGGCTTCCGGGTCGACTGGGAAGATGGCGATCCGCCGGACTTCGCATCGGTCTCGCGGGCGCGCGCGGTCCTGTTCATGTGCTAGCAGTGCCAGGGGCATCCGGGCAGCTGGATGATGGTGTTCAGCCGCGACGTCGACGCGCTCTACAAGGAGATCCGCGCGCGCGGGGCGATCATCGAGATGGCGCCGACGCGGATGCCGTGGGGCCTGCGCGAGATGCACGTCGCGGATCCCGACGGCAACACGATCCGGTTCGCGACCGGCGTCGACGATTGACGTATCGGGACTAAGTCGTGGGGGGCATGCGTTCTCCGTTCGTGCCTCGCCGGTTGCGTCGCCTGGTCGTGCTGAGCGCCGCCCTCGTCGCGGCCGCGGCGGTGATCGTGGTGGTCGGCAACGGCTGCATGAAGCACCGCGCGGACGCGTATCTCTATCCGGCGGGGGCGGACGTCCCGCATCGCACGTACGCGATCGTGCTCGGCGCGATGGTGCACGGCAGCCAGCCGTCCGATGCGCTCGCCGATCGCCTCGAGGTCGCGCGCCGGCTCTACGCCGCCGAGACCGTCGAGCGGGTCTTCGTCTCGGGCGACGGCACGCACGACGAGGACGGCGTGATGGCGGCGTGGCTCGTCGCGCGCGGCGTGCCGCCCGACCGCATCGCCCGCGACCCGCGCGGCTTCCGCACGCGCGACACGATGGAGAACGCGGCCGCGCTCGGCATCCGCGACGCGATCGTGTGCACGCAGGCCTTCCACCTGCCGCGCTCGATCGCCTGGGCCCGCGAGGTTGGCCTCGATGCGATCGGGGTCGACGCCGACTACCGCGCCTACGCGCCGCACCTGCGCGACACGCTGCGCGAGGCCGTGGCGCGGACCGTCGCGATGGCCGAGATCTGGCGTCGCTGAGCCCGCGTCCTCGCCGGCGATCTCCTCCGTACGGGCGCCGGCGGCCGAGCCCGGCCGGCCGTGACGCGTGCTGAGCGCCGCTGGCGTCGGGGCGACCCTTGCCACGGCAACAAGAGCTCGCCGCGCGTGCCGCTTCCATGTCTCGACGGGGCCGGGCCCCATTTCCGGCGTACGCTCGCGGCATCATGAGCGACGCGTTCGATCTCGTCGTCATCGGTGGCGGCAACGCAGGACAGGCCGCGGCGCGGACGGCGCGGGCGGCGGGGTGGTCGGTAGCGATCGTCGAGCGCGACCTCGTCGGCGGGACGTGTCCGAACCGCGGCTGCGTGCCCAAGAAGGTGCTCGTCGCGGCGGCGAGCGTGGTCGATCAGGTGCGGCGCGCGCACGGCCACGGCGTGGTCGGCGAGGCGCGGCTCGACTGGGCGGCGCTGCAGGCGGCGCGGCACGCGATCGTCGACCCGCTGCCGGACGCGATGGCGAAGGACCTCGCCGAGCACGGCGTCACGCTCGTCCGCGGCTCGGCTCGGTTCGCGGGCCGCGGCGCGCTCGTCGTCGGTGACCGGGCCCTCTCCGCGCGCGCCGTGGTGATCGCAACGGGCTCGGCGCCACGTGCGCTCGCCATGCCCGGCGCGGAGCGGGCCGTCACGAGCGCCGACGTGCTCGCCCTCCCCCGCGTGCCGCGGACGGCCGTGTTCATCGGCGCCGGCGTCGTGGCGTTCGAGCTCGCGCACGTCCTGGCGCGCGCGGGGTGCGAGCGCGTCGTGCTGCTCGAGCCCGGGGTACGCCCGCTACCGCGCTCCGACCGCGATGCGATCGCGGCGCTCGTGGCGTACGGCGCGAGCACGCTCGGCATCACGGTGGAGACCGGCGCGCACGTCACCGCGCTCGCGGCGGCCGCCGGCGACGAGACGGTCGTCCACTACACGACGGCCACCGGCGCGGCGGCTCGCATCACGGCGGCGCTCGTGGTGAACGGCGCCGGTCGCGTGCCGCAGCTCGCGGACCTGGACCTCGCGCGTGCCGGCATCACGGTCACGCGCGATCACGTCGCCCTCGCGCCCGACCTGCGCTGCACCGAGAATCCGGATGTCGTCATCGTGGGCGACGCGAACGCAGACCTGCCGCAGCTCTCGCCGCTCGCGACCTCCCTCGGCACGCTCGTCGCCGAGAACCTCGTCCACGCGCGGCACACCGCGCCCGATCTCCGCACCGTGGCGAGCTGCGTGTTCTCGATCCCGACGCTCGCCCAGGTCGGCCTGACCGAGGAGCAAGCCGCCGCCCAGGGCGTGGCCGTCGCGGCGAAGTTCACCCCCGGCATGGCCAGCTGGATCTCGAGCCGGACGCACCACGAGGAGCTCGCGTTCGCCAAGGTGCTGATCGCCGCCGATACCGGCCTCGTGGTCGGGGCCCACCTGATCGGCCACGGCGCGGAGGGCAACATCCACCTGCTCGCCCTCGCGATGCGCCATGGCATCCGCGCCGCCGACCTGGCGGCGCTCGACGCCGCCTATCCGACCGACGCCGCCGACCTGCGCTATCTGCTCTAGCCCCGCGCCTCGAGTCCTGTCTTGACTTTGGCCTGGACGAGCATTACATAGCTCGCTCCATGTTCGTGTTTGCGTCAGTGACGTCGTCAATGTTCGGTCGCGGCCCGGTTCGGGCTGCCGGTCGCACCGACGCGCCTCGCTGACCCGACGACGAGCCCCTCGCTCGCACCTGTCGAGCCCCGAGCCCCGCTGTCCGGGGCTCGAAGTGGTTTGGGTGCGGCTCTTTCCCACCGGGCTCGTCGGCAGCACTTTCGATCACTTGACGATCCTGAGATGGCCGCGCGGCTTCGGGATCGGGTCGGGCACGACCCCGTCGGCG
Organism: Deltaproteobacteria bacterium; assembly: GCA_025353585.1. Taxonomy (GTDB): domain Bacteria; phylum Myxococcota_A; class Polyangia; order Haliangiales; family Haliangiaceae; genus JABFXX01. The sequence goes on along the minus strand of JANXOM010000384.1, from coordinate 30 downwards.
TAGCGTGACGAGTGGTTGCGCTCGTGCTCC
>JANXOM010000276.1 GCA_025353585.1 Deltaproteobacteria bacterium | reverse complement strand
AGGCGCGCGCCGACGGCGTCCCGCCGAGCCTGCCAGCGCGCGGGCGCCGTGCTCGCGCAGCGGTCGGCGCCGCGGCCGAGGCCGACCGCCGCCGCGCCCGCCGCGCCCCGCGTCAGCGCCGCGAGCCCGAGCGCCCATCGCCGTCGCCGGGGCGGCCCGAGCGCGGCCGTCGCATCGACCATCGTCGGGAACCGATCGCCGGGCGCCGCCGCGAGCCCGCGGGCGAGCGCGCCCCGCAGCGCGCGGTCGTCCCCCAGGAGCTCCGACGCCACCATCCACCACGCGTACTGATCGCTCTGCGCCGTGGCCGGCGCGCCGGCCCGCACCTCGGGGGCCAGATATCGCGGCGTCCCCGCGACGCCGGAGCCGGTCGCGCCCGGCGCTGCTGCCGCGCGCGCGAGTCCGAAATCGACGAGCGTCGCCTCGCCCGTGCTGCGGACGAGGATGTTCTCGGGCTTCACGTCGCGGTGGACGAGGCAGGCGGCGTGCACGGCGGCGAGCCCGCGCCCGATGCCCGCCAGCACCGCGAGCTTGTCGGCGCGCGTCCGCGCGGCGCTCTGCCAGCGCGCGAGGCTCGTGCCCGCGACGTACTCCATCGCCACGAAGATCTCCGCGCCGGCCGTGCCGGCGTCGAACACGCGGACCACGTTCGGGTGGTCGAGCCGCGCGAGCGCCTGCGCCTCGCGGATCGAGCGGTCGCGCTCCTCCGGCGTCGTGGCGAGCGCGCGCGACATCTTGATCGCGACCTCGCGCGCGAGCACCGGATCGTAGCCGCGCAGCACCACGCCCATCGCGCCCTCGCCGATCGTGCCCGAGATCCGGTAACGCCCGATCGCGGCCCCCTCCGCGCCGAGCTGCACGCCTGCGCGCGCGGCGGGCCACACGCCCGCGAGCGCGACCACGATCGAGCGGCACGACGCGCACCCGGCCGCGTGGTCCTCGATCCCGAGCTGCTCGTCGCCGGTCACGAGCCCGGCCGTGAACGCGGCGAGGCTCTCGTCGGTGGGGCACGTCACGCCGGACCCTCGTCGCACGCGGCGCGGGACAGGTCAACCCGCCCGCCGCGCGGCCGCGGTATCGTGATCGGTGCGTGGACCGCAGCGCCGATCTCGAGCTCGCGACGCGGTGCCTCGCGGGCGACCCCGCCGCGCTGGCGGCGCTGGACGCCGGCCCGCTCGCGGAGGCCGGCGTGCACCTCGCGACCCTCGGGTTCGGGGCGGCGGCCGTGGACGAGACGCTCCAGCGCGCCCGCACCAAGCTCGTCGTCGACCGCGCGCTCGCGGCGTTCCGCGGCCGCGGCCCGCTCGCGCTGTTCGTGCGCACGACGGCGGTCCGCCTCGCCGTCGACGCCCATCGCAAGACCCGGCGCGAGGTCGAGCTCGGCGAGATGCTCTCGGCTCCGCTCGACGATCCCGAGCTCGAGTACATGCGCCGGCTGTACGCCGAGAACCTCGTGGAGGCGGCGCGCGACGCATGGACGAAGCTGGCTGGGCACGAGCGGTTCCTCCTGGCCTTGCGGCTGCACGAGCAGATGTCGGTCGACGATCTCGCGCGCGTCTATCAGATCCATCGGGCGAGCGCGGCGCGCCGGGCGGCGGCGGCGCGGGCCGCGTTCGTGGGCCACGTGCGCGCGAGCCTGCGCGCGAAGCTCGCGGTCGGGGAGAGCACGCTCGACTCGATCCTGCGGATCGTGACGACCAGCGTGCAGCTGCCCCTCGACGAGCCGTTCACTGCGGAGTGAACCGGTAGCCCGTGCCGGTCGCCGCCGTGCCGGCCGTGAACGCGCCAGCTTGCGCGCCGTGGCTGCCGTCGGGCGACTCGATCCCGACGACCGCGTGGTCGCCGCTGGCGAGGCTCGCCGGCTGCGCCCCCGGCTCGAGCCGGCAGTAGGCGAGCTCGATCGCGCCTGTCCCGAACAGGCGGACCTGCAGGGTGACGTGCGAGGTCGTGTCCGCGGTGATCCCGCCGAGCGCGAAGTCGGTCCACTGGACCGTCAGGTGGTCGCTCTGGACGGCGGCGGCGATCTCGCTGCGGTCCGGCACCGCCGAGAGGTGGAACATCCAGAACGGCGCGATGAAGCCGTCCGGATCGTCGGCAGACGGGATGGCGACCGGATCGACGAGCGTCGTGATGGTCGTGGCGCCCGCCGCGGGGAACAGGAACAGCTGCCCCTGCTCGGCGACGGCCATGCGGCCGGCGGTCTCGTCCCAGAACGGGATCGCGGTCGGCAGATCGACGATGTCGGTGACGTGCGTGAAGCCGCCGAGCGGCAAGGCCTGCGGGTTCGAGAGCGTGTCGCAGCCGCCGGGTGCGGTCGTGAGCGCGTAGCCGGTGATCGCGCGCGGCGCGTCGGTCGAGCCGGGCGGGCCGTCGGGACGTGCATCGGCCTGGGAGCGCGCCGCGTCGGGGCCGGCCGAGGTGCCGCCGCCGCCGCAGGCGCCCAGCCACAGCGTACAGAGAAGGAGCTTGGTCATGACCACTGACGGCGCGCCCGGACCGATGTCGCGCTGGTCGGACCGCTGCGACATGCGCGAGGGGCGCGCGTCTGTGGGCATGAAGCTCGTCAATCTTGGTGTCGTGATCGCGATGGTGGCTGGGTGCGGGGGCGGCAGCTCCGCCGGACCCGATGCGGCCGGGCCGGTCGATGCGGGAGGCCGCGCCGACGCGCCGGACCCGGGCGCCGACGCCGGCTCGGGCTCGGGCTCGGGCTCGGGCGCGGGCTCGGTGCCGGAGATCCTCGCGGGGCCGAACCTCGGCAGCGTCCGCGACTTCGCCGTGGGGCCCGACGCGATCTATCCCCTCGTGCTGATCAATGGACACTACGCGCTCGTGCGGTGCCCGCTCACCGGCTGCTCGGACACGCCGCAGGTGCTCGGCCAGGTCGGCAACACGACGAACGGCCGCGGCGTGGCGATCGCGGGCTCCGGGGTGTTCTGGCTCTCCGATCCCGAGACGATCATGCGGGCGAACCTCGACGGCACGGGCGTCGCGCCGCGCTACCAGTTCCTGTCCGGCCAGGTCGAGTTTCCGCTGCGCGCGAGCGGCTCGACGCTCTACTTCAGCTACCAGCCCGACACCTTCAAGCCGGTGGTGATGGCGCTCGACGCGGAGGGCACGGCGGCGCCGGCGCCGCTCGCCGCGACCCAGGCCGCCGACGTCGGCTTCTCGGATCGGCTCGACGTCGTCGCTGACAAGCTCGTGTTCTGGCACGACCAGCAGGGGACCGACCCGCACGCGATCCAGGTGCTCGACCTCACCGCGAACACGACCACCACGGTCGGCTCGACCGTCGACATCAGCAGCGCGGGCTTCGCGCTGGCGACGAGCGGCGTCGCGTGGGTCGAGGAGCAGAGCAGCACGGCCGACGTGCGCGCATGCCTGTTCGGCGCCACGTGCGACGCGACGACCGCCGGGCCGCCGACGTTCGTCGCGCTCGCCGCGGCCGGCGACGACGTGTTCTTCGGCGGCCGCACCAGCGACAACCGCGCGACGATCGTCTCGTGCGACCTCCCCAGCCTCGCCGCGCGGACCTGCGTGCCGCGGGTGCTCGCCGACCCGGCGACGGCCGTCGACCTGCTCCAGCTGCGCGCGCTCGAGGTCACGGCGGACGCGATCTACGCCGGCACCGACCCCGAGGGCGGCGGCGCGCTCTGGCGCATCGCGCGGTAGGACCGCTCACCCCGGACGCAGCGTCGCGGACCGCTCGTACAACACCGCCGGCATCGGCGTCGCCAGCCGCCACGTGATGGCGATCGGGCGGTCGCCGCTGTGCGACTCGTAGGCCACGGGGCCCAGGAAGGCGAACGTCGAGTCCGGGTCCGGCCGGACGAACAGGTAGAACGTCCAGCCGCCCGTCGGCTCGACGTAGCGCCGGCCCGATGGCCGCGTGACGCTCGCCGCGGCCTGCGTCTCCCAGTGGAACAGCGCCGGGCTGCTCGCGTAGTCGCGGTAGCGCGTGGTCGGCGAGAACGACTTGCCGCTCTTGTCGAGCGTGACGAACAGCAGCTCGCGCTTCTGGTCCTCGAGCTTGAGGATCCCCGTCTGCAGCTTGATCAGCTTCTCGCCCGCCGGCACGTACCCGACGCCGGCCACGATCTCGCGCCGCGAGTAGTGGCAGTGGAGCGCCAGCGACCACGCCGCCACGGGCCGCACCTCGGCCGCCAGCCCCACACGGTCCTCGAGGACCTCGCGCAATTCGTCGAGCTCGCGCACCACCGTCGGTCGCGCCGCGAAGTACGCCGCCGTCTCCTCCGCCGCCCGCAGCGCGCCGCCGTTCGACAGCTGCGACTCGAGCATCAGCAGCTGCCGGCGCGCATGGGCCGTCCACGCCTGCGGCCGCGTCCCCGCGGCGAGCACATCCCGATACGTCCGCAGCCGCGCCGGCTCGTCGGTGTGTTGCAACAAGCCGAGCCGCCGGCTGAGGTCGTCGATGTCCGCGGTCTCTTCGTTCGGCGCCAGCTGGATCAGGCCCGAGACCCGCTGCAGCGTGCTCCACCCGCCCGCGCTGTAGACGTCCTCGAGCTCGCGCCCCGTCTCCGCCAGAAAGTGCGCCAGCGTCGGCCGCGCGCCATCGGCCGCCGCCAGCTCGCGCAACTCCGACGTCAGCCGCCGCGCTCCGGCGAGCGTCGCGCGCAGCGACCCGAGGATCTGCTCGCGCGACACCGCATCGAGCTGCAGCGCGCACCCGCTCGGCAAGAACGGAAACCCCTCCTCGATCGCCTTGCGCAGCTTTGCCCGTGGCACGCCCGTGATCGCGGCCAGCGTCGCGTCGAACCGGAACTCCGCCCGGTGCTGGCCGATGAAGTCGAGGACCAGACACGTGCTCTTCCCCGTGCTGTGCCGCAACCCGCGCCCGAGCTGTTGCAGGAACAGCGTCGCGCTCTGGGTCGGGCGCAGGAGCAACAGCGTATCGACGAACGGCAGGTCGACACCTTCGTTGTACAGATCGCACGTGAACAGCACGTTCACGGCGCGCGTGCGCAGGAGTCCGGGCGCCGCGTCGCGCTCCGGACTGTCCCCGAACACCGCGAGCGACGGGATCCCCGCCGCCGTGAACTTCGCCGCCATGAACTGCGCGTGCTCGACGCTCACGCAGAACGCCAGGGCGCGAATCTGCCGCACGTCCGCGACGCGCTTCGCGAGCTGCGTCTGGACGAGCTCCGCGCGCCGGTCGTTGCCGGTGTACACGCCGCCGAGCTCCGCCGCGACGTAGCCCTTCGGGGACCAGCGCACGCCGCGGAGGTCGACGCCGTCGTGGATGCCGTAGTATTCGAACGGCACGAGGAGCTGGTCGTCGAGCGCGTGCCACAGGCGCAGCTCCGCGGCGATGTGGCCGTCGAAGTCCGGCAGGAGCGACTTGCCGTCGCTGCGATCGGGCGTCGCCGTGAGGCCCACGAGCAGCGCCGGCCGCAGCCGCGGGACCACCGCCTGGTACGACGCGGCCGGCACGTGATGGCACTCGTCGACGATGACGTGGCGGAAGTAGTCCTCGCCGAGCTGGTCGAGGAGCCCGGTCGCCGCCGCGCTCTGGATGCTCGCGAACACGTGGTCCCACTTCGCCGGCCGGCGGTCGCCGACGAGCAGCTCGCCGAACGACGGATCCTGCATCGCGTGGCGGAAGGTCTTGCGCGCCTGGTCGAGGAGCTCGTAGCGATGCGCCAGAAATAGCAGCCGCGGCGCGACGCCGGTCGCCGCGACCTGCCGCACGTAGTCGAGCGCGGCGATGACCGTCTTGCCCGTGCCGGTCGCGGCGACGACGAGGTTGCGCCGGCGGCCGTGGACGGCGCGTTCGGCCGCGAGCTTGTCGAGGATGATCTCCTGGAAGGGCAGGGCGCGGAGCGTGACGAGGAACGAGTCCGGCGCGGCGTTCGAGGCGCCCGCGGCTGACAGCGCGGCGTGCAAGCGCGCGCGGAGGGCCGGATCGTCGGGCGCGTACGGCTCGAACTCGGGCTCGCTCCACAGCGTGTCGAACGTGCCCGCGAACTGCTCGATGACGTGCGGCAGGTCCGCCGCGCAGACCTTCACCATCCACTCCTGCCCGGCGCCGAGCGCGGTCGACGTCAGGTTCGCCGAGCCGATGTACGCGGTCGTGAGGCCGGAGTGGCGACGGAACAGCCAGGCTTTCGCGTGGAGGCGCGTGCGGCGCGTGTCGTACGAGACGCGGACCTCCGCGCCGGGGAGGCGCGCGAAGGTGTCGAGCGCGGCGACCTCGGTGGTGCCGGTGAACGTGGTGGTGAGGAGGCGCAGCCGGGGCGCGGCGCCGCGGGCGAAGTCCTGGAGCGCGTCGTGGAGGGTGCGGACGCCGCCGACGGTGACGAACGCGATGATGGCGTCGACCTCGTCGGCCGTGGCGAGCTCGCGGGCGAGCTCGTGGCCGAGCGTCGGGTCCAGGCGCTTGCGGGTGAGCAGCGTCGACGTGGCGAGCGGCGAGGTCGGCCGGTCCGGCGGCGCCGGGGTGCGATGGAGCGCCAGGAGGCGCGTCGGCGGCGGCTGGACCTGCTGGTCGAGGACGAGCTCGGCGAGGTCGGCGTGGTCGGCGCCGAGGAGAGACGCGAGGTGGGCGAGGAGCTCCGCCGTGACGACCTGCGCGCGGTCCGGGCCGACGCCGGAGAGCGCGCGCGCGACGACCTGGCCGAAGTGGCGGGCGAGGGCGGCGTGCGTCTCGGGGCCATCGACGAGCCTCGTGCTCTGCGTGGCGGTGCTCGCCGCGAGGTCCCGCGCGAGCTCGGCGGTCAGCAGGTCCTCGTAGACGCCGAGCGCCAGCGTCCGCGCCGAACCACCCGCCCGCCGTGACATCGAGCCATCGTAGCGCTCTTGCGACCACGGCACAGCCATGGCCGGCGTACGTTTCACCCGGACGTTCGCGGCCGGATTTCTCGACGTCGAGCTCGAGCTGGGTGCTCGCACACGCGCCCAGCTCGCGCCGCTGATCGACGCCGTCGAGTCGTCGCTGACTTAGCTCTTCCACGGGTCCCGGGCGAGCCACGCGCTCGCCGGGGTGATCGACGCCCTTCCGCCCGCGGACCGGCGGGCGCGGACGACGGCCGTGCGGCGCGACTTCAACGTCGGCGTGGAGCTCGCGCCCGGCGTGCGCCGCGTCGAGCTGGCGATCGAGCCCGCGGCCGCTCGCCGCGTCGTCGCGCTCGGCGGCCGGATCGTCGTCACGGCCAAGCCGCAGGTGACCTCCCTGGTCCCGGCGGCACGCTAGACTTCAGCGATGTCCGAGCTCGCGCCTTCCCCAACGTCCGTGGCGGTCTCGCCGCGCGCCATCGCTGCCGCGCTCACCGAGCTGTGGTCGCCGCGCGTGATCGCCGTGCTCGACGACTCCTACATCAAGGTCGCGAAGCTGCAGGGCGACCTCGCGTGGCACGCCCACGACGACGAGGACGAGCTGTTCTTCGTGCTCGCCGGTCACCTGCGCATCGAGATGGAGGCCGTCACGATCGAGCTCGGTGAGGGCGAGGCCTACGTCGTCCCGCGCGGCGTGCGCCACCACCCGGTCGCCGAGCGCGAGTGTCTGGTCATGCTCGTCGAGAAGCAATCGACGTTGCACACGGGCCGGGAGCAGACCGCGAAGACCCGCAGCCTCGCGGACCAGCTCCGCCCGGTCACCTGATCCTCGAGGTCACGCGTACGCCGCTACGCCCGTGCCGCGTCGGCGTGCGTGCTCTTGACCGCCCAGTAGACGAGGGCTGGCTGGAAGAACAGGCGCGCGAACCGCTTCGCGTCGGTGTCGAGGCCGAACGCGCTCCGGCCGTTCCGGTACTGCGAGACGTTGCCGGGGAACACGACCACGAAGAACGCCGCCGCGATCTTGCCGACGAGGGCGCGGTGCGCCGGCGGGGTGAAGACGAGGCTCGCCCCGAGCGCGACCTCGGCAATGCCGGACAGCACGACCGTGCGATCCTTGGCGAGGGGCACCCAGTCAGGCACCTGGGCCCGAAATGCCCGCCGGGCGAACGTCAGGTGGCTCACGCCGGCGAAGATCAGGGCGCCGCCGAGGAGGGTTCGGGCCGTGGACGCGAGGTTCATCACGATCGACCTAGCAGCATGCATGCCGCCGCCGCCGCCGCGGCGCGGGCGTGCTGACCTGCCGCCGGACCGCACAGCGCGCCTGTGCCGCCGTGCGGGAGGGCGCGGGCGTGGCCGGAGTGCCGCGTGCATGCTCGCTCGCGGCGGCGCGGGCCGATCGGGCGCATCCGATCTCGGCGCGCGGCGGCGCGAGTGTGTCGGCGTGCTCGCGCGGCGACCGGCGTCCGCCACGGCCGTGCGCGGCTTCGGCGGCAGCGGACGCCATGAAGCTCGGCTCGTCCCTGCCGCTGTTCGCGCGGGCCGCGCCCGACGAGGCGCGCTTCCCGGACGCCATCCGCCGCTGGGTCGGCGGCGCGTCCGACGCTGCGGCCGCCCACAGTCGTCACGCTCCCGCCACGCGCCCGTCTCGGGCATGTGGCGATGCTCGGGTTCATGATCGGACGCCTGCCCTTGCTCGCTCTGTTTGCGGCCTCATGTACTCCGCTCGGGACTCCGGTGCCGCTGGCGGCACCCGGTACGGCCGACACCGCGGACCCGGTGCCCGCCCTGGCGATGGTGCCGACCTCGGGCACGACCCGGTCCAGCGCGAAGCACGTGATCAGCCTGCGCGGCTCCAACACGCTCGGTGTCGCGCTCGCGCCCAAGCTCGTCCGCGCGTTCCTCGCGCACGAGGGCGCCACCGACATCGAGGTGCGCACCGGCAAGACAAAGGAGCAGGTCTGGATCAAGGCGAACCTCGATGGCCCGCTGTGGATCGAGATCAACACGCCCGGGACGAAGTACGGGTTCCAGTCGCTCGAACAGGACTACTGCGATGTCGTGCTCGCCTCGCGACCGGTGAGCGTCGACGAGGCGGGCAAGCTGATCGCGTTCGGCGACCTCACGGCGCCGGCGTCCGAGAACGTCGTCGCGATGGATGGAATCGCGGTCATCGTGCAGCCGAACAATCCTCTCGACCAGCTGTCGGTCGCGCAGCTCGCGATGATCTTCTCGGGCAAGGTCACGAACTGGCAGCAGGTCGGCGGCCCGGCGCTGCCGATCCACGTGTTCGAGCGCGACAGCCTGTCGGGCACGCACGACGCGTTCGTCTCGCTCGTGATGAACGGCGCGCACATCAAGTCCGAAAAGACGTTCGAGGACAGCCAGGAGCTCGCGCGCACCGTGCAGACGACGGATGGCGCGATCGGGTTTGTCGGCCTGCCGTACATCCAGCAGACCAAGGCGCTCGCCATCCAGGACGGAGACGCCGCCGCCCTGTATCCGACGCCATTCACGGTCGCGACCGAGGACTACGCGCTGTCGCGCCGCCTGTTCTTCTACACGCCCGCCACGCCGAAGGATCCGCTGACCGGCGAGCTCGTCGAGTTTGCGATGTCCGACGAAGGGCAGGCGGTCGTGTCGGACGCCGGCTTCGTGCCGCTGTCGCTGCGTGCCGAGGCCGCGAAGATCGCGACGGGCGCGCCCGCGGCGTACGGCAAGCTCGCGAGCGGCGCGACCCGGCTGTCGGTCGACTTCCGGTTTCGCCTCAACAGCTTCGAGATCGACACCAAGGCGCTCCACGATCTCGAGCGGCTGACGCGGTACCTCGCGTCGCCCGTCAATCGCGGCCGCCGGCTCGCGCTCGTTGGCTTCGCCGATGCGCAGGGCGCCGATGCCACGAATCTCTTGCTATCGAAACAGCGCGCGGAGGCGATCGCGGGGTTGCTCAAGCGGCGTGGCGTCGCGCCCGACGAGGTCGCGAGCTTCGGCAGCGCGCTGCCGATCGCGCCGAACGATTCACCGCAGGGCCGCGCACGCAACCGCCGCGTCGAGGTCTGGCTCCGGTAAGCGACGTTCGACAGAGGGCCCACTCCGCATCGGCGATGGCCTGGCCTGGGGTGATCCTCTGAGTGCCTGATGTGCGGCGGGCCAGGTCTCGTGATCAGGCGTTCACATGACCGTTGCATCCTGGTGAGTGGGAATAACCGGCGCCCCGTCCGCGAAGAGGCGCGCCATCGGTCGTACGATCAATGCGATGAGCTACCGCGGCGACCGCGAAGCAGATCGGGCGCGCATCGACGTTCTCGAGGCCGAGCTCGAGCGCGCCCAAGAGCGTATCGTTGACCTCGAGGGGGCCCGGTCGAAGGCGATCGTGAAGCAAGAGGCTGGCGCACGGGCGCTTGTCGCGCGACACAGACGTTCGCGGCTGCTCGGCGCGCCTGCAAGTCTGCAGCTCACGCGCCGATGGTCCGCGGTGTTGCCAAGCGCGACGTTTCAAGAGCTCGCCGACCTCGTACAGCAGCACACGCAGGAGTCCGGACGGGTCGACCTGCGGCCGGACACGATGAAGTGGACGACCGCTCGCGATCCTTGGTCAGGTGGCCCGACCCTGGTAGTCGAGATCACGGTCCAGGACGGTGTGACCACCTTACATATGACCGACCAGTTGGTCGGTCGTACGGCGGCTCCGCATACCAGCGTGGGCGTGGGCACGCTCGGCACGAGCACGGCCATCGTGGCGGCGAGCGTCTTCCCGCCGCTCGCGCCCGTCTTCTTTGCGAGCTGGCTCGGCGCGACGGTGCTGCTCTGGCGCAGCTTGTTCAAGCGCTCGGCACGCAGACGCGCGGTCGGGCTTCAGAACTGTTTGACGCGGTGGCCGCAGCTATCGTCCAGGCTGGCTGACACAGCGAGCATCTGAGAAGGTCGCGTGAGCCGGGTGTGTCGTCGCGGTGAGTGCGGCGAACCTGACACCGGGGCATCTCGCTCGAACCGCCCGATCACCCCGAGCGTTGCTGCGGGGGACCGATCGCGCCGCGCGCCGCGGCGCTCGCCGCCTAGCAAGCTTGATGGAACCGCGTGTGACAGCCTGGACACAATCTTCCTGCTTGACCGGGTAGGAAGGAGTGCAGAGACTGCGCCCGATATGCGCTGCCTCCTCACAATCGTTTTGTTGACGGCCTGCTCCGCCGGTCCGTCGGCCGGCCACGAAACCCCGGACGGACCTGACTCTGACTCGGGGTCTGACTCTGGCTCTGGCTCTGGCTCTGGCTCTGGCTCTGGCTCTGGCTCTGGCTCTGCTGGCGAATTGCCGTCCCCGATCGCAGCATCGGACTTCGACCACGCACTCGATAAAGCGTATATCCGGGCGCCCCAGACCTGGCTCGACGACCCCGCGTTCGACGTGAAATGGACGTCGATCCTCGGCGCCCCGATCGATTTGCTCGGCGGCGCGAATTCTGCTTTCCACAAGGACCTTGCTTCGCGGGCGACGCCCCTGCCGGGCGGTGAAGTGATCTGTCACGGCGATGCCAAGTTCGACAATTTCGGTTGGACCCGCGCCGGCGGTCCGGGGCTGTTCTCCGATAACGACTTCGATGACTCTGGCTACTGTCCCGCCGCGGCCGACATTTTACATTATCTCGTCGCGACCGAGCTCGAGTTCACCGACAGCACGCTCGACGATGCCGTGCTTTCGGCCTACGTCGACACGCTGACGACACCGAGCAACGGGGTCGCGGTCGACCCGACCAGCGTCCCGGTGTGGGACACCGTTCGCAGCAAGGGCCTCGCCAAGGACACGAGCGGCGGCACGATCACGCTCGGCGGGGAGGTCCAGACCGCCACGACGGCCGAGATCGCCGCGGTCAAGGCGCTGATCGCCGCCGATCCACGTCTACCGCAGACCGTCCACGACATCACGCGCGATGTCCGCATCGACGGCGGCAGTGCCGGGTTCCGGCGGTTCTGGATTCTGGGCGAGGACGCGACCCATCCGCTGTCGATCGTCGAGCTCAAGGAGTCCGGCCCGCCGGGTACCGAGTTCGGTACGCACTCGGCGACGATCGATGGCGACGACCGATTCGACGTCTTGAAGCCGTACTGGTGGGGCGTGCCATCGGCGGCCGATCACTTCGGTGTCGCTCTGCTTGGTGGGCGGTTCCTCGCGCGTGATCGCCTCGCGCGCGTGAACCCGAAGCCGGCGAAGATGACGGCGGCGCAAATCAAGAACATGGCCCAGGCCGAGGCGAGTCTGCTCGCTCTCAAACACGCCTCGGCGTGGAACGGTATCGACCCCGCCATGCTCAAAGCCTGGCTGGCCACCAGCGCGATGACGCTGAGTACGCGGTGGCGGAACGCCTACATCGCCTCTGGCGGCATGTAACCTTTTGATTGGCGGCAGTGCACGTGTACGCGTTCACGGGGTGGAGTCCGGATCTCCCCGCTGCGTGAAATGGATCGACGAGGATCGCATCCGGACGGCGGGCGTGATCAAAACAATGGGTGAGTTCGAGCGAGGCACGGATCGACCGCCTGGAGCGCCAGGTC
>JANXOM010000271.1 GCA_025353585.1 Deltaproteobacteria bacterium | reverse complement strand
AGATCGTCATCGTCACGGGGCTATCCGGCGCGGGGAAGAGCACGGCCCTGCGCGCGCTCGAGGACATCGAGTTCACGTGCGTGGACAACATCCCCGTCCCGCTCCTCGCGAACCTGGTCGACCACCTCTCGCACGAGGGCGACATCGACAAGATCGCGATCGCCATCGATTCGCGTCAGCGGCGCAATCTGCCGCAGTGGCGCCGGACGTTCAGCAAGCTCCGCGGTGCCGGTCACCGGACCGACGTGATGTTCCTCGACGCCACCGACGAGGTCCTGCTCCGTCGATTCTCCGAGACGCGCCGGCGCCACCCGCTCTCCGGCGACGACTTGCTCGACGGGATCGCACGCGACCGCGAGCTGATGGCGGGGCTCATGACCGGCGCCGACATCGTCGACACCTCCAATCTTAATATGCACCAGCTCAAGGCCATCATTCAGGACCGCTATGGTGGGACGGGCAAGCTCGCCGTCTCGCTGGTCTCGTTTGGCTTCAAGCACGGCCTGCCGCAGGACTTCAACCTCGTGTTCGACGTGCGCTTCTTGCCGAACCCGTACTTCGACCCGCTGTTGACGCACATGGACGGCCGCGATCCCGAGTGCGCGCGCTACGTGATGGACGCGGCGGGCGTCGAGCTCGTCGATCACATCGACAACTTGCTCCGATTCTCGCTCCCCCACTTCCAGCAGGAGGGCAAGCTGTACGTCACGATCTGCGTTGGATGCACCGGTGGTCGTCATCGTTCGGTCGCCGTCGTCGAGGAGCTGCGCCGCCGGCTCGCGGAGGACTGGGACATCCTGGTGCGCCATCGCGACGTCGATCGCGACGGCATCTCGTCGACGCGCTCGGGCACGTTCCCGGCGATCGTGCTGCCGGACTCACCGTCGCGGCCAGGGGGGGCGTAGATGCCGACCGACACCATCGATGTGGCCGAGCGCGTGGTCACGATCCAGAACGCCCGCGGCCTCCATGCGCGTGCGGCGACAAAGCTCGTCCACCTGACCTCCAAGTTTCCCTGCGAGATCACGCTCGGCAAGGACGGTCACGAGATCAACGGCAAGAGCATCATGGGCGTGCTCATGCTCGCGGCCGGCAAGGGCACGACGGTCGTGGTGCGCTGCAAGGGCGAGCGCGCCGACGAGGCGCTCGCGGCGATCGTGGCGCTCATCGACGACAAGTTCGGCGAAGGCGTCTGAGGGTGACCTGATGTCGGACGGCCGTCCGGAGACGCAGCGCATGGGCCTCGGCGTATCGCCGGGCATCGCGTTCGGCCGCGCCTACCTGATCGGCCGCGACACGATGAAGGCGCCGCGCCACCACGTGGAGGCGGACGACATCGACGAGGAGATCGCGCGCCTGCACAAGGCGATCGCGGCGAGCGACAAGCAGCTCGCGAAGATCAAGCTCAAGCTCGCCTCCGAGAACGAGAGCGACTACCACATCATCACCGCCCACCAGCTGATGCTCCACGACGAGCACCTGGTCGGCGCGGCGATCGAGTACATCAAGACCGAGCTCATCAACGCCGAGTGGGGCCTGCGCCGCGCCGTCGACGACATCACCCGCGTCTTCGACACCATCGAGGACCCGTACCTCCGCGAGCGGCGCAGCGACGTCGAGTTCGTGTTCGAGCGCGTGCTCCGCAACTTGCTCGGGCGCGAGACCGGCCCGCTGCAGCCGCCGCCGGACGCGATCGTCGTCGCGTACGACCTCTCGCCTGCCGACACGGCGCAGCTCCACAAGGCGGCCGTCGCCGGGCTCATCACCGACGCCGGTGGCAAGACCTCGCATACGGCGATCATCGCGCGCGCGCACGAGATCCCCGCCGTCGTCGCGCTCGAGGACATCACCGAGCGCGTCGAGACCGACGACCTCCTGATGATCGACGGCTCCTCCGGCCTCGTCATCATCAACCCGTCCGCGGCGACGGTCGGCACGTACCGCGACGAGCAGCGGAGACAGGTCGCGGCGGGCGCGAAGCTGCATGCGATGCGCGCCCTGCCGGCGACGACGCGCGACGACGTCGAGATCCGCCTGCTCGCGAACATCGACGGCACCGACGAGCTCGATGACGCGCTCGAGTACGGCGCGATGGGCGTCGGCCTCTATCGCACCGAGTATCTGATGATGCAGGCGGACGCGCTCCCCGACGAGGAGACGCACTACCGCGCGGCCGTCAAGGTCCTCGAGAAGATGTCCGGCCGCTCCGCGACGATCCGCACGTTCGACCTCGGCTCGGACAAGCTCGCAAAGTTCCTGACGGACGCCGATCTCGACGAGGCGAACCCGGCGCTCGGCCTGCGTTCGATCCGCCTGTGCCTCGCGCCGATCGGGCGCCCGCTGTTCGACGCGCAGATGCGAGGGCTGCTCCGCGCCAGCGCGCACGGCCCGCTGAAGATCATGTTCCCGATGATCAGCGGCGTGGCCGAGCTCCGCGCCGTGCGCGTGATCGTCGATCAGCTCATGGCGGACCTGCGGGCGGAGGGCAAACCGTTCGACGACCACGTCAAGCTCGGCATCATGATCGAGATGCCGTCGGCCGCGTTGACCGCCGATCTCCTCGCGGCCGAGTGCGACTTCTTCTCCATCGGTACGAACGACCTCATTCAGTACACGATGGCCGTCGATCGCGTGAACGAGTACGTCTCGCACCTCTACGAGCCGCTGCACCCCGCGCTCCTGCGGCTCCTCGGCTCGGTGGCCCGCGCCGCTGCGGACGCGAATATCCCCGTGACGGTGTGCGGCGAGATGGCGGGCGATCCGTTGATCGCGCCGGTGCTGATCGGCCTGGGGCTGCGCGAGCTGTCGATGAGCGCGGTCTCGGTGCCGGAGGTAAAGGCCACGACGCGGCGGACGTCCGCCGTCGACGCGGCGCTGCTCGTGACCGCGATCCTCAAGGTCGCCACGGCGGCGGAGGTGCGGGCGCTGGCCGTCGCGTATCACGCGAGCCTGTTTGTCGGCGACGAGAACGGCGGCAAGGGGCCGGCGTGAGGCTCGCCGTCGCGGCGGCGGTGGCCCTCGTGGTCGCCGCGGCCGCGGCCGCGCCTGCCTTCGCCGGCGACCCCCTGCGCGTCTATCGCACCGTCGAGACCGAGCACTTCATCATCAACTACTACGAGCCGATGGACGACGTCGCCCACCGGGTCGGCGTGGTCGCGGAGCGCGCACATCGCACGCTGTCGCCGGCGCTCGATCACTTACCCACCGAGAAGACGCTCGTCTTCATCGCCGACGACACCGACAGCGCGAACGGCTTCGCGAGCGTGCTGCCGCGCAACGCGATTCAGATCTACGCGACGGGCCCGACGGCCTTCTCCGAGCTCGACGACCACGAGGACTGGCTCTACGGCCTCATCGCCCACGAGTACACGCACATCCTCCACATCGACACGATGTCGGGGCTCCCGCGCATCTACAACCAGATCTTCGGCCGCACCTGGGCGCCGAACCAGATCACGCCGCGGTGGCTCATCGAGGGCATCGCCGTCTACGAGGAGAGCAAGCGCTCGGCGGGCGGGCGCAACCGCGGCACGCGCTTCGACCAGTTCATCCGCATCGCGCGGCACGCCAACGCCGACCTGCGCCTCGACGAGGTCAGCGGCTCGCCGCGGCGGTTTCCGCACGGGAACGCCGCCTACGTCTACGGGTCGCACTTCATGCGCTACATCTTCGATCGCTTCGGCGACGACACGCTCCGCACGATGGCGCACACCGCGGGCGGCTACGCGGTGCCGTTCGCGCTGAACCGGCAGATCGCGAAGGTCACCGGGCACCCGTTCACCGAGCTCTACGACGACTGGAAGCTCTCGCTGCGCGACAAGTACGCGATGGAGGAGGGCGCCGCCGAGCGCCGGGGGATCCGCGCCGGGCGCGCGCTGACCCACACGGCCGAGGGCAACTCGTTCCAGCGCTGGTCGGCGGACGGCAAGGAGGTGCTGTGGGAGCAGTACACCGGCGATTCGCTCTCGAAGATCCGCGCCGTCGACCGCGACACCGACAAGACGCGCGACGTCCTCCAGATCGAGGCGACGGGGCCGTTCGACATCGCGAGCGACGGCTCGATCGTCTTCGAGCAGGGGTGGCAGTTTCGTCGCGACTATTCGTTCGAGGACCTCGTGCGCTGGGACGCGCACTCCGGCGAGATCACGCGGCTGACGACGGGCCGCCGGGCGCGCGATCCGGCGCTGTCCCCCGACGGGCGGAAGGTCTCGTACTCGGAGAACGGGCGCAGCGAGAGCGTGCTCGCCGTGATGGACGTGGTCCCGAACGCGCCGTCATCGGTGGTGTGGCGCGGCGAGCGCTACGACCAGGCGTACCAGTCCTGCTGGAGCCCGGACGCCAAGCGGATCGCCTTCTCGGCGTGGCGCGGCGGCGGCCTGCGCGACATCCTCGTCGTGGAGCTCGCGTCGGGCGCGGTCACAGAGATCACGCACGATCGCGCGGTGGATATGTCGCCGGCGTGGTCCGCGGATGGCAAGACGATCTACTTCGACAGCGATCGCACCGGCATCTCGAACATCTACGCCTACGACCTCGCCGACGGCCGCACGTGGCAGGTGACGAACGTGCTCGGCGGCGCGTTCGGCGGGCGGCCGTCACCGGACGGCCAGCGCCTCGTGTTCTCCGCCGCGGCGGCGCTGGGCGGCTACGACCTGTACGAGCTGCCGATCGATCGCAGCACCTGGCAGCCCGCGCGTCCGATGCTCGACGACAAGCCGCCGCCCGTGCTCATCCGCGACACCGAGGCGGCGGTGTCCGCGCCGCGGCCGTTCCGCGCGCTCGAGACGCTCGCCCCGCAGGTGTGGACGGCCACGGTGGACATGTCCGGGGCCACGCCGACCGCGAGCATCCAGACCGCGGGCACGGACGCGGCGGGGCTGCACTCGTACGCGCTCGGCGTGGGGCTCGACGCGCAGCTCGGGACGACGGACGTCGGGCTCTCGTACGGCTACTCCGGGTTTCGCCCCGGGTTTCGCGTCGCGGCGGCGCGGTCGCTGGTGTCGCGCGGCGGGCTGCGCCTCGACGGCGTGAGCTTGTCGTTCCCGGAGGAGGACTGGAGCGGCACGCTGTCGATGAGCATCCCGCTCGAGCAGCGGCCGGGCGCGAGCTGGTCGATGGCCTTCGACTACGACGTGGACTGGTTCCGCAAGGTCGGCGGGCCGGCGGTGGTGCAGGACCCGAACATGCGCGTGCCGTTCGTGCCGACGACGGACTACGTGGAGGCGGGCGTCGGCGTGCGGCTCTCGTACTCCAACGTCCGCTCGCTGGTGTTCGGCCTCGGGCCGTACACGGGCTTCGACGCGAGCACGAGCCTGCGCGTCGACCACCCCGACTTCGGCTCCGACCACCGCGCGATCACGGTCAGCTACGCGCTCGACACGTACCAGAACCTCTGGAGCCCGCGCACGATGCTCGCGCTCCGTGTCACGGGCGCGCTGCGCGCCGGCGACCTCGTCCACGGTGGCGGCTTCGGGCTCGGCGGGGTGCCGGCCCAGGACGTGGCGCAGGCGATCGTGAACAGCACGCGCGCGTCGTCGATCGGATACCTGCACGGCTACGCGACGCGCTCGATCACCGGCAACCAGTACCAGCTCGCGAACCTCGAGCTGCGGCGCGAGGCCGTGCGCATCGAGCACGGCTTCTCGTCCCTGCCGCTGTATCTCCGACGGATCAGCGTGGCCGGGCTGCTCGATGTCGGCACCGCATATGACGGGCACTTCGTCTCGAGCGATCTGCGCTCCGCGCTCGGCGGCGCGTTGCGTCTCGACGCATTTTTTGGCTACTTCGTGCCGGGGACGTTCGAGCTCGGCTACGCGCACGGCTTCAACAAGGGTGGCGATGACGAGATGTGGTTCCTGCTGACGGGCTCGCTGTGAGCGAGGCCGACCCGACGCGCGAGCTGGCCGGGGACGTGGCCGCCGAGGTCACGCGCGAGCTGACGGACCCCGTGCGCGGCCTGCGCGATCGGCTCGGGCTCGTGGTGGATCACCTCGAGCGCCACGTCGGGACGGCGACGGGCCCGGCGCCGTATTCGTGGAAGGCGCTGCAGGCGCTGCGGCAGGAGCTCGCCGCGGCCTACCTGGAGGCGACGCACCTCGCGCGCCGCCTCGACGAGCTCGCCCGCGCGATCACGCCCGCGCCCGGCGGCGCCGCGTGGATCGACGTCGGCGCGGCGGCGGACCTCGGCCTGCGCCTCGTCGGTCATCACATCACGGCCGACGTGGAGCTGCTCTTCGATCTCGGCGAGGTGCCGCTCGCGCGCGGTGTCTCGGGCCCGCTGGCGCTGCTCGTCGCGCAGCTGGTCGCGGTGTGCGCGCGCTCGGCGCAGGCGCGACCCGGGAGCGCGCTCTCGGTCCGCGTGTCCGCCGACGAGCCCGACACCGTGGCCGTCACGATCGCGGACAACGGCGACGGCAGCCCGGACGCCGAGCGCGCGGGCGATCTGGCGCGCACCGTCCTCGCCCCCTGGGCCGGCACCGTCGGCGCCACCTCCGCCGCCGGCCGCGGCTGCGCGTTCGAGCTGCGGCTCGTGACGATGCCCTCGCCCCGCTCGAGCTAACCGCTTGGCAGGCGGTTGGCCAGCTCGTCGAGCGCGCTGACGTCGAGGGCGGCGGCGCGGCCGCGGGTCGCGTAGTCGCGCAGGGAGCCGTGCATCTGATCGCCGACCTTCATGAAGTGCGACTTCATGTAGGCCTCGATGTCGACGGGCGCGAAGATCGGCGTGAGCCGCGTGATGGCGCGGAAGACGAAGGCGCGGGCCGCCAGCCGCGGGCCCAGGGGCGCGCGGACGCCGAGCACGTTCGCCACGACGGCCATCGCCTCGCGCGCCGCTCGCGCGCCGACCCGCGCGTTCTCACGCCGCAGGGCCGCGAACGACCAGCCGCTCGCCTCGAGCGCGGCGACCAGCGCCGACAGCAACGCCGACGGAAACGCGACCTCCGCGCCGACGTCGCGCACGATCTTCGCCGGCAGCCCGCCCGCGCGCAGCGCGGCGACCACGGCCTCGGCGCGCGGGCCCGAGAACGGGCTCTTCTGCGTCGGGAAGAACCAGTAGGCCATGCCGGGCGTGCCGAACCGCGTCTCCCCCGGCAGCGGCGCGTGATAGCTGAGGAAGCCGATCGCGCCCGCGACCACGCGCTCCGGAGAGCCCGCGGCCATGACCACCGCGGCGTGATCATCGAGCCCTGGCTGCAGCGGCACGAGCGTGGCCGTCGGGCAGGCAGCCGCGAGCTCGGCGAGCCACGTGCCGCGGTGCAGCGCCGGCGACGACACCGTGATGTAGATCTGGTCCCACGCGCCACCAGGGGCCGTCAGCACCTCGAAGTCCGTGAACCGCGTCGCGGGCGCGCCGCGCACGTTGAGCGGGTACAGCGTGTAGCCGGCCCGGGCCTCGGCCGCGTACGCGGGCTTCACGAGGAAGCCGACGCGCGCCCCGCCGCGCGCGAGGTGGTAGCCGAACACCTGGCCGACCGCGCCCGCGCCGACGATCAGGACGCGCATGTCAGCGCCCCGCGGTGTGACCGGACCACGACTCGTACTCCGCGATGCGCTTCGCCAGCACTGTCACGTCCTCGCCCTGGCCCGCGCGCTCCTCGGCGGCGACAACGAGCAACCCCATCGCCGCCTGCAGCAGGCGCCCGCCGCTCAGCGGGAGGTTCGCGCCGCGCAGCGCGTACTCGCGGACCTCGCTGATGCGGAAGCTGATGAGGCCGACCTGCAGGTACTCGCCCTTCAGGAACACGACGTCGCCGCCGACGAGGAGCCCGTTCTCGAGCTCGCGCCGCGCGCTCGCCTCGCCCTTGCCCTCGGCCTGGGCGCGCATCCGGCGCTTGGCGTCTTCGTAGACCTCGGGGCGCGTGATCGGCGCGTCGCGCGTGTACGGCGCGAGCTGGTCCGCGATGCTCTTCGCCGCCTCGGGCCCGTCGGCCACGTGCAGCGCGACCTCGAGATCGCCGAGCGCGAGCAGGAGATCTTTGCTCTTCGAGCGGCGGCGCGCCTCGCTGAACCGCTCGTGGGCGAGGTACGCGAGCCCGACGCACGCCACGATATGGCCCGGGATCCACGACATCGCGGCCGCCGCGACGCCCGCCGTCGCGAAGCCCGACGTCACGAGCGGCACGGTCGGCGAGCGGCCGATCAGCTCCACGCGATCGAGGAGCCGGGCGTCGAGGGCGATCACCGGGTTGCCGGGCGGCGCGATGACGAGCGACGTGCCGTCGACGCCGATCCCGCTGCGCGGCAAGAGGCGCGTGCGATCGAACACGGGCCCCGGGCTCGGCGGCGGTGGGAACGGACCCGGGTTCATGGCTAGCCCAGCTCGATCACGCCGAGCTCGGCGAGGTGAGCAAACGCGAGCAAGGCCTCGGCCTCGCGGACCTGCGCCGAGCGCACGAGCGACAGGATGTCCCAGCGCCCGTCGACGCGCCTCGCGAGCTCGACCTCGGCCTCGGACAGCCCGAGCGCCGTCGTCGGCTCCTTCACGCGGCGGGGGACGCGGTGGCGCGCCAGCAGCTGCTTCGCGACCTCGGCGACGCGCGCGCGCTCGGTCTGCGTGAAGGTCTTGCGCACCTCGGCGTCGCTCGGGTCCTGGTGCAGCGCCTGCGTCGCCATCGCGAAGGCACCCGCGCGATCGCCCTGGCGCAACCGGCCACGCGCGCCCGCCGCGAGCTCGACGGCGGAGTTCGTGCGCTCGCGGACGCGCCGGTCGACGACGAGCTTGCCGGTCTCGACGAGCCGCGCGAGCTTGTCGAACGCCATGTAGCGCTCGCCGGAGAACGCCGCGGCGATCTCGGCGGCCGAACGGCGGTCACCGGCCATCGTCCACAGCTTCGCGGTGTCGATCACGTCGCCCTCGGTCGAGGCGGGCGGCGTGGCGGTCGGCGGCACGTAGAACGAGACGTCGTCGCTGCCGAGGACGGCGGTGATCTCGGTCGCGCGCCCGGTGCGGCGGCGGGCGACGGTGAGGCAGACGTCGATGGCGAGCTGCGCGTTGACGCCGGTCGCGGGCGACTGGCTGCGCGGGACCACGTCGAACACGCCGTCCGTCCAGGTGAGGACGTCGGTCACCGTCTCGCGGATCTTCGTGGCGAGGATCTCGATCAGGTCGATCTCGGTGATCAAACCCGACATCAGCAGGACTTTTCCGAGCGGCACGCCGGTTTCCGCCCGCGCCTCGAGCGCATCGGCGAGCGCCCGCTCCGCGACCAGCCCCGAGCCGACCAGGATCACGCCCAGCTGCTCCTCGCGGCGGTTCGAGCTCGCCCAGACGATGGCGCCGTCCTCGACGACGACGCTGCGGACGACGCCGCGACGCTCGAACGTGATCGGAGCGGCCAGCTTCTTCTTCGCGACCCACTCGAGCACGTCCTCGGCCGGCATCGTGCTGAGCACGCCGCGGAGCGACATCGCTTTGAAGCATAGCGGATTCTCGGCTACATTGTCCCGATGCCCGACGTGAGGAAGATCGCGACAGAACCGGCGCGTGGTGGCTTGGTGCTCGACGCGCGCGTGCTAGTGGTCGGCGGCGCCGTCGCGCTCGTCGGCGTGCTCGTCCTCGCGGCGTTCCTCTGGATGGTCCCCGGCGCGGCGGAGCGCGAGAAAAAGGCGGCGTGCGCGGGCCTCAAGTCAGCGCCGCCGGCTCCCGCCGCGTGCCCGGGCGGCGCGCCGTGCCAGCTCCCCGTCCCCGCGATGGACTTCACCGCGATCGACCACAACGGCAAGCAGGTCAGCCTCCACGACTTCCGCGGCAAGGTCGTCCTCGTCAACTTCTGGGCCTCGTGGTGCAACGTCTGCAAGAACGAGAAGCCCGCGCTCTCCGAGATGGCCGGCGATCTGACGAGCAACGACTTCGTGGTCGTGGCGCTCGCCTCGGACCACACGTGGGCCGACGTCCTCATCGCGCTCGTCGACGCGCTCTCGCCCGCGACGGTCATCCCGGCCGCGCCGCCGGGCCGCGAGCTGGACGGCGCGATCGCCGCGTACGGCGCGGGCCTGCCCCAGGGCACGCCGTTCCAGGTGCTCCTCGACAAGCCGGCCGGCAAGGACGACCACATCGGGCAGATCGCGGCGGCGTGGGGCATCACGGCGGTGCCGGAGTCGGCGCTGATCGATCGCAAGGGCAACCTGCGCGGCTACTTCGCGAACAAGCGCGACTGGTCGTCGTCCGTCGCCGAGACCTGCATCCGTTCGATCATCGACGAGAACTAGTGGCGCGGATCCTCGTCATCGACGACGAGCCGGACGTCGTCCGCCTCATTCTCAAGGTCCTGTCCGGCCGCGGCCACATTCCGCAGGTCGCGCGCGATTGCGCGAGCGCGCTCGCCCGCGTCCACGCCGAGCCGCCCGACGTGATCTTGTGCGACAGCGATCTGCCGAAGATCGACGGCGCCGAGGTGTGCCGGCAGATCAAGCAGGACCCGACCACGCGGCACATCCCGATCGTGATGATGACGTCCTCGTACATCGACATCTACGACGTCGGCGCCGAGCACGGGCCGGACGCGTTCGTCGTGCGGCCGTTCGTGCGCGAGGTGCTCGCGAACGTCGTCGAGCGCGCGCTGTTCCGCCGGTAAGTGGAGACGCTGAGCCAGGTGGCCGAGCGGGTGCTGGCAGATGTTCGCGTGCCGTTCACCATCCTCACGGGGTGGCTCGGCGCGGGCAAGACGACGGCGCTGAACCGGATGCTCGCGAACCCGGGCGGCCGGCGGATCGCGGTGCTCGTGAACGAGCTGGGGCGGATCTCCATCGACACGCAGCTCATCGTCGGACGGGGCGGCGACGTCCTCGAGCTCGCGGGCGGCTGCGTGTGCTGCAAGGTCGACATCAAGAACGACCTCTGGGACGGCATCGTCGACATCGTCACGCGGTCGCGGCCCGATCACGTGGTGCTCGAGACGACCGGCATCGCCGAGCCGGCGGCGATCCTCGAGGGGCTCATGCGCGTCGTCGAGGGCGGGGTGAGCCTCGCCCGAAGCGCGGCCGAATGGCAGCGCGGTTCGATCGAGAGGCCGTTGCGCGAGCGGAAGGGCGACACGGCGCTGGATTTCATCGAGCCGGCGGGCGTGGTGTGCGTGGTCGACGCGGAGTCGGGCGCGGCGGCGCTGGGCTCGCGGGAGGAGGCGCGGGCGCAGGCGCAGGCGGCCGATCGCGTGCTCGTGGCGAAGCTCGATCTCGCGGACGCCGACGCGGTGCGCGCGACGCACGCGTACCTCGACGAGCTCGCGCCGGACGCCGAGCGCGCGAGCTTCCCGCAGGATGACGCCGGCGCGCTCGCGCTGACCGCGTGGCTCGTGCAGCCGCGCCCGCTCCGCGCCTGGACCGCGCGGCGCGCCCACGCGCACCACGCTCACGCGGCCCACCACCACGCGGGGCAGCTCGTCGCGATGGTGTTCACCGACGACGCGCCGCTCGTCGGCGAGCGCGTCCTCGCCGTGCTCGAGGGTCTCGGTGATCGCCTCGTGCGCGCGAAGGGCTTCCTGCACGTGGCCGGCAGCGACCGGCGCGGGTTCGTCGAGCGCGCGGGCATCCGCACCGGGCTCACGCTCGGCGAGCCGTGGCCGCCAGGTCCGCGGCGCACGGAGCTCGTGCTGATCGGCGACGCGCTCGACGAGGCGGCGCTGCAGCGGGCGCTCTGGGCCTGCCGCAGCCGCGCCTGAGACGCTTACCGCAGAGTCAGGGAGGTCGCAGAGAGTGAGGAGCAGAAGGAATGGGGTTGGCGCTCCGGCCCTCACAGGTGCGACCGTCGATCCCTGGGATCAACCCCTCGCGATCGGCTCCTCACTCTCTGCGTGCTCCCTGACTCTGCGGTAAGCGGCAGCCGCGCTCCCCCACGCGGGGGCTACGGCGCCCACGCCGCCGCACGGACCTGCGTGAGCGCCGATTCGCCCGCGACGAGCCCGGCGTCGTCGGCGTCGTGCACGGCGAGGCCGACGAGATCGCCGCCGGCGGGCGCGGCCCCGAACGCGGCGTCCACCGCGATCCACGCGCGGCCGGTCCAGCTGATCGCCCAGCGGTGCCGGACGAGGCGCGCGCCGTCCACGCGCAGGCCCGTCACGACGCGCGTCGGGATGCCGCGCTCCATCGCCAGCGCGGCGTAGACGAGCGCGTAGGTCGTGCAGTCACCGGCGGTCGCGGCGGTCGCGTCGCGTGCGGAGGCCGTCGTCGCGGTGAGGTCCGGCGTGATGCGCTCCTGCACGGCGGCGACGAGCGCGGCGATGTCGGGGCTGCGGTCGCGCCCGCGGACCCCGGGTGGGAGCGCGCCGGGGAGCGCCGCGTCGAGGACGAGCACGAGGCCGGCGTCGCCGGGTCGCGCGAGCTGGGCGCGCTGGCCAGGGAGGGCGGGGAGCGCGAGGTCGCCATCGAGCAGGAGGTGGGTGCGCGTGCGGGCACCCGTGATCGGGATGGCGGTGGCGGCGACGAGATCGACAGCGCGGAACGGCGCGGCGGCGGCCGCCGGCGACGCGCGCAGCGAGATCACGCCCTCGCCATCGACGACGCGCGCCGGCGTGCCGTCGGCGTCGAGATCGGTCGTAGCTTCGGCGAGCGCGCCACCCGCGAGCGCGAGGCGGGCGAGCACGCGGCCGGGCGCCACGGCGTCGACGCGCCCGGCGCCGCCGACGAAGCCGCGCGCGGGCAGGAAGACATCGCCGGCGAACCGGCCATCGCGGCGCACGTAGAGCGTGACGAGCTCCGCGGGGACCGCGTCGGCGGGGAGCGCGACGCCGGTCGAAGTGTGCCAGCCGCTGACGTCGTGGATGGCCTCGGCGTGGCGCGCGGCCGCGCCGAGCTCGGTCCACGTCACGCGCGTCGGCGCGAGCGCGGCGTCGGCCGTGATGGTGATGGCGGTGTGCAGGGCGACGGTCGCCTCGCCGCGCGCGAACCGGAGGTCCTCGTCGCGGCGGAGCGTGACGCCGGCGCGCGACCACGTCTCGGTCTCCGTCGCGGTGCCGACGCGCGCGCCGCCGAGCCAGATCGTGTAGACGCGGCGGCGGTCGAGGGGGCGCATGTCGGGCGCGTCGAGCGCCGGCCGCGCGCGCGGTGGGGGCGCACAGGCGGCGAGCGCGACGAGGACAAATGCGCGCACGAAAAAATGATCGTAGCGAGTGCGGCGGGACGATCGCAAGTACCGCATCCTGGGCCCATGGCCTCCTGGCTCGTCGTTGGCTGCGGATACACGGGCTCCCACCTGGCGCGGCGGCTCGTCGAACGCGGGGAGCAGGTGATCGTGACGCGGCGGACCGCGGAGGCGGCGGCGAAGACGGCCGAGGTCCTCGGGCTCGACGCGCGGCCGCTCGACCTGTCGGCCGCGCTGCCCGCGCTGCCGGCGGTCGACTTCGTCGTCTGCCTGGCGCCGCCGGCCGGCGACCCGGCGGCCGAGATGGCGCGCCTGCTGGCCATCCCGTGCCGCAAGCTCGTCTACGTCTCCTCGACGGGCGTCTATGCGCCGGGCGGCGGCGCCTGGGTCGACGAGGCCTGGCCGATCGCACCGATCACGACGAGCGGCCGCGCCCGCGTCGCCGCCGAGGCCGCGCTCGCCGCCGGCCTGCACCCGTGGGTCAGCCTGCGCGCGGCCGGCATTTACGGCCCGGGCCGCGGCCTCGGCGAGCGCATCCGCGCCGGCACGTATCGCATCGTCGGCGACGGCACGAGCCACGTCTCGCGCATCCACGTCGAGGACCTCGTCTCCGCGATCGTCGGAGCCGCCACGACCGACGTCACGGGCGCGGTCAACGCCGCCGACGATGACCCGGCGCCGATCGGCCTCGTCGCCGATACGCTCGCGGCCACGCTCGGCCTCGCGCCGCCACCGCGCGTCGCCGTCGCCAGCGTCGATCCAGAGGTCGCCGGCATGCTCACCGCCGACCGCCGGATCACCAACCGCCGCCTCCGCGAGGAGCTCGGCGTCGTCTTGCGCTACCCGTCGTGGCGCAGCGCGCTCGGCTGAGTTAGCTCGCGAGCCTCATCGGCGACGGCGGAGCAGCAGCGCGCCGACGCCGAGCCCGAAGAGCAGGCTCGCCGCGCTCCCCGAGCTCGCGTCGCAGCAGCCACCCGAGCTCGTCTTCACCGGCGTCACCGGCGCGTCCGCGGCCGGGCCGTCGGGGGCGAGCCCGCACGTCGAGCCCGTCGCCCCGAACTGCTGCTGGATCGTCGGCCAGGTGGGCGCGCATACGTCGTGCTCGGCCGTGCCGGCTGGGCAGGCGAGCGGCCCGGCGAGCTCGACGAAGCGGAACACCTTGGTCCAGCTCGCGCCGTCCGCCGACTGCGCGACCGCCTTGAAGTCCGGGGCCCAGTTCTGGCCGCAGCCGAACAACTTGCCATCCGCGCGGCGCCCGAGGCACTCCAGCTGCGGCGTGCCGGTCTCCTTCACGAACGTGTGGCCACCGTCGGTCGACGCGTACGTGCCGTCGTTCTCCGTCGCCACGAGCACGTCCGACGCGTCGACGATCACCACGTCGCGGATCGTGTCTGCCGTCGACAGCGCCTCGGTCAAGGTCGCGCCGCCGTCCGTCGAGACGTAGAGCCGATCGCCGGGGCCGGGCGCGCTGCCGGCGCCGAGCGACGTCACGAACAGCTTGTCCTTGTCCGTCGGATCGATCGCCGAGACGAGCACGATCGGCGTGGTGCCGAAGTGCATGTCGCCGAGCGCGGACGGATTCCACGTCGCGCCGTCGTCATCGCTGCGGAGCAGGTGCGCCCGCGGCTGCATCGTGCCGCCGTCCGGCAAGGTGCCCGAGACCTGGTAGCCCGTGACGTAGACGCGCTGCGCATCGGCCGGCGAGACCTTCACGCTCTTCCACCAGATGGTCGACGACAAAAGCCCCTTCGAGGCGAACGTGTGCCCGCCGTCTGTCGACGCGAAGAAGTCGTTCGGGTGCCCGCTGTCGGCGAGGCCGGCCCAGACCTCGCCGGTCGGGCCGATGTCGAGCGCGTCGACCCAGCGCTGCGAGAAGTTGCCGGGATCCTCGGTTGGCAGGCTCGCGGTGGCGACCTCGAAGCTGCAGCCGCCGTCGCGGCTGATGTGCAGACCGGTGAACGTGGTCGCGTAGATCGCGCCGTCGGCCGCGAGCGCGTACTTCGGATCGAACGTGCCGTTGTAGCCGACCGCCTGCTCGCAGACCCAGTCGAACGTGCAGCCGTCGTCGTGGCTGATGAGCAGGCCGAAGGTCGACGCGACGTAGAGCGAGTGGTTGTCGCCCGGCGCGAAGTGCACGCCGTTCGTCAGCGGCGCCCGGCCGTTTGCCAGCGCGCGGCCAGGCGCGGCGAGGAGCAGCGGCAGGAGCAGCGAGGCGAGGGCGCGCATGCGCCGAACTATAGGCTCGCGAGCGCGTCGAGCGCGCCGAAATACTGCAGCGCTGCCATCACGATCGCGGCCTGGACTCCGGCGCCGACATCGTCGAGCACGACGCCCCAGCCGCCGGGCAGCTGCTCGTCGATCCAGCGGACCGGCGGCGGCTTCACGATATCGAAGAACCGAAACAGCACGAAGCCGCACGCGAGCGCGGGCCAACCGTGCCGCGCGACCGGCATGATCGTCACGAGCAGCCCGGCCGTCTCGTCGATGACGATCATCTGATTGTCGTGGGTCCCCCACGCCTGGTCCGCGACGCCCGCGGCCCAGATGCCGATCGCGGTGACCGCGACCGTCACCAGCGCGAACTGCCAGAGCGGCAGGTCCCACGTCGCCCACGCGATGAGGACGCCGACGGCGGTCCCGCAGTGCCCGGGCATCTTCGGCACGTAGCCCGCGCCGAACGAGGTCGCGAGCAACTTGGCGAGGGCGTTCACGCAACGAAACATACTTGGATCGGGGCGCGTTAGATCGATTTACCGCACCCTCGTCCAGCGAGGCAAACTGTCGGACCGTCGACCCAAACCAGGCGCGCGATCTCACGCCGTTTAACCTCTGCAGGCCACGCGATGCCGGCCTTTGACCTTGGACGACTGATCATTCGCGTGATAACTCCAAGTGCGGCAGTACGCCCCGCCTATCCCATGGATCGGTTCCTCCTCCTCGCGCCCGCGCTCTTGCTCCTGTTCGGGCTGAGCGCTGCGTTCGTGGTGTTTGTCGGACTGCACGCGGCCGGTCGTCCGCCTCACGTCGCGGGAGCCAAGCACAACCAGCTCTTCGGTCTCTTCTGCGGCCGCTTCATCGTGTGGGTCCTCGGTCCACTCGAGCGCCTGCTCCTCGGGCGCGTCTCGCCGAACGCGATCACGGCGCTCTCGCTCCTGTTGTGCATGCTCGCCGGCGCGGCGGCGGCGCTCGGTCACCTTCCGGGCGCGGTGTGGCTGTTCTCGTCGGCCGGCATCCTGGACGTGCTCGACGGCCGGCTCGCGCGCCTCTCCGGCCACCAGACGGCCGCGGGCGCGCTGTTCGATTCGGTCTCGGATCGCTGGGGCGAGCTCTGCGCGTTCGCCGGCTACGCGTGGTTCCTGCACGACTCGCCGTGGCTGTTCGCCGTGCTCGGCGCCAGCGCGGGCTCGATGATGGTCAGCTACACGCGCGCGCGCGGCGAGGGCCTCGGCGTCGATCTCGCGGGCGGCATCATGCAACGAGCCGAGCGCGTCGTGCTCGTCTCGGCCGGCACGCTCGTCGCGGCCTGGTACGGCGCCAACCCCGACACCCTCGACCTCGTGGTGCCGATCGTCGGCGTCACGCTCACGATCTGCGCGGTGGCCTCGACGGCGACCGCGCTCGGCCGCTGGGGCCTCGCGTACCGGGTGCTTTCGCGCCGCGCGCCGACCGTGGCGGTGGTCGAGTCCGTCGCGGTCGAGACGACGCCGGCGACGGCGGTGGCGCCCGCCCGTCCGCTCGGTCCGGCGCTCAGCATCCGCACCAACCCGAACTAGCTCGGTCGTCGAACATCGAGGCTGAACTTCTACCGAGGTTTCGTGAGCGGTTATGACACGACGTTACAAGCGCTCACTCCACCGGTCTTCCGTATTACTGGCCTTGACCGCCGCGGTCATTGCACTCGCTCTTCTACAGAGCTGTTCAGATAGGGTGTCGCAGCAGGATGCGCCTGACCCTCACGCGAACAGCCTGCGGTATTTCGGATATGTCCTCGTCGACGTCGGGTTCGACGATCCCTTCGACGGGGTCGCCAAGACAAATTATGTGGACGAGGTCTCGTCCTTCACCAACATGGCCGACCTTCTTGTCGGCGATCCCACCGATGACATCTCGGCACGGCTGGATTACATGGAGCGGAACCAGCTCGGGGCCGTCCTGCACGTGAGCGACATATTTTTTAAGTCCGCCGGCTCGGGGGGGCCAAGCGGCAACCGGCAAGACCTGCGCGGCGACTACGCGTCGCGCTGGAATACGTTTGTCGCGACAAATAATCTCACGTCGCAGACGGAGGATCCTGGCGCTCTACGTGGGCGAAGAGCCTACCTGGAACGATATCAGCTATCTCGAATTGAAGTCCGCAACAGATCTGATCAAGTCGACGATGCCGAACACGCCCGTCTTAATTGTCGAGGCGTATCCGTCCATCGATGGACTGCAGATTCCCGACTCCGTTGATTGGGTTGGGTTCGATCACTATTTTATCAAAGACCCCGAGAACAGCTCTGTCTTTCGGGACGAGCTGGCACGGCTGAAAGCGAAGAGGTCTCTCCGAGCGCAGAAGATCGTCCTGGTCCTGGATGCTCACTACATCGCCAGCGCTCACGGAGCGGCGGGCATCTCGGAGGCGGACATGAAGGCGGTCGCCACGAGTTACTACGACCTGGCATGTGAGCGTCCGGTCTACTGCACCGGGATCGCCCACTTGATCACTCCCGGTGATCGTGGGCAGCGCTACGCGGCGTTCGCGGCCGCGCGAGCGGCGGCCCAGCGGGCCGGCAGCAGCGCAGGCAGATCGATGAGGCGGATGC
>JANXOM010000269.1 GCA_025353585.1 Deltaproteobacteria bacterium | reverse complement strand
GGCGCGCGCGGGGCCGGCTTCTTCATGGGCGCCCGGGCGCCCGGCGGCGGCGGCGCCGCGGGCATCGGCGGCGGGGCCATCGGCGCGCGGTCTTCCGCCATGTCCATCGGCATGGCCGCGCCGGTCGCGTAGGCCAGCGCCGGCGGCGGCGGTGGTGGCGCGAACACCTGCTGCCACTCGAAGTGGCGGTAGCCGCGCGTGGCGAGGAGCGCGTCCATCGCGGCTGGCGCCTCCGCCTTGTCGGAGAAGTAGAAGTTCGGCTCCTCCACGGCGTCCGCGCCCGGGGCGGTCGCGCCGAGCTCGGGCTCGAGGAACAGGTGCGCGCGGATCTTCGCGGACTTGTCGTCGGCGAACGAGAGCACGGTGTCGTCCGCCACGGCGACGCCGAGGTTCGCCTGGACCGGCTTGCCGGCCGCATCCGTCGCGTGGACGTGCAGCTTGACCTTGTCGCGCGGCGCGTACGTCTTCTTGTCGGCCGTCAGCTCGACGTGCATGTCCTGGCCACGCCCGTGATAGACGAGGCGCTCCGCGAGCGGCTCGCGCTTGCTCGAGAGGAGCGTGACGCGCACGGCGCCCTGCTGGGTGGCCTCGATCGGCAGCTCGACGAGGGTGGGCTCGTGGGCCGCCACCTCGACCTCGCCGCCGGCGACGCGGGTCTCGCGGAGGGTGGCCTCGACCTCGAGCGTGCGCGCGGTGCTGCAGATCGCGGCGACGCGCAGCGTGCCGCCGGTGTCGTCGACGGCGCGGAGGGCGCAGCCGCCCTCCTTCGCGGCGGGGAGGTCGAACTTCGCCGTGATGCCAGCCGGCTTCGTGATCTCGACGTGGTACGTGCGGTCCGGCGAGGGCTCGAGCTCGAAGCGGCCCATGCCGTCGTGCACCGACGCGAGCTCGGCGACGACGCGGCCGCGGTCGTCGAGGACCCGACCCTCGATGTCGGCCGCCTTGCCGAGCGTGGTCTTGGCCGCGAAGTAGACGCGGCCCGGGACGCCGGCGATCAGGTCGCCGCCCTCGGGGTACATCTGGAAGCCGATCGTCTTCATCACGATCGGGATGCGCTTCTGCATCGACTCGGTCACGCCGCCGTCCTCGACGAGCAGCGTCAGGAGGCCATCGCCGCGGCCGATGTGGGCGGGCAAGGAGAAGCGAGCGACGGCCTTGCCCTCCTTGTCGGTCTTGATCGGCAGGCGCGCGACCTCGACGTCATCGACGGTGACCACGCCGGTCAGCGCCTTGTCGGCGAACGGCTCGCCCGTGGCGCGGGCGACCTCGATCGCGGCGGAGACCGCGTCGCCTTCGCCGTACGCCTTGCGGAGGAGCTCGACGGTCTTCTTGAGCCGCGGCGCCTCGTAGGTGTTCACGATGATCTTGCGCTGATCCTGGGTGCCGTCGTCGGCGACCATGTTCAGGGTGTACTCGCCGCCATCGAGGTCGGCGGGGAGCGCGAAGTCGTTCTGCGCGACGGCGTCGGTGACCTGTACGCGCTTCTGCATGACGATCGCGCCGCGCGGCGACACGAGCTGCATCGCGAGGCCCTGCGCGACGCCGGGGCCGCCGATCAAGGTGCCGGTCGCGCGGAGGTCGGCACGGAACCAGATCGTCTCGCCGGGCTGGTAGAGCGGCTTGTCGGTCATGATGTAGGCGCGGCGGGTGGCGCTGCGCGCGAAGTAGGACGCGAGCTGGGCGTCGGTCTGCTTCGTCTGGTCCGAGGCGGCCAGCTTGTGCGGCCGCAGCCCCGCGATCATCGCGTCGGTCTGGGTCGCGGCCGGCAACCGGCTCGGGTCGGCCGCGTTGGGCGAGGCCCCACCACAGCCCGCAAGGGCCACCAGCAGGACAGAACGAAGCGTGGTCTTTCGCATGCCCGGGTAGAGACGCCGGACGGTTTGGAACGATCTAATCCGGGAGGGTGGGAGCGAGCTGCCTCGCCAGCTCTCCCACCGGCAGCGGCCGGCGCAGGAGGCCGCGGTCGACCCCGAGCATCGTGCGGACCATGCGCCGGCGGATCGGGCGCAGCCAGCGGGCGTGCGGGAAGAGCAGGTCGCGCAGGAGCGCCAGGACCCGCGAGTCGCTCTGGAAGAGCGGCGTCAGCATGCGCGCGGCGAACTGGTAGTACGCGAGGTGCCGGCGGCGCGAGGCCGTGTACGCGGCCAGCGCGGTCGGCAGATCCGGCGCCGCGGCGAGCGCGTCGGCGAGCGCCACCGCGTCGAGCAGCGCGTGGTTCGCGCCCTGGCCGAGCTGCGGCGAGGTCGCGTGGGCCGCGTCGCCCATGAACACGAGCCGCTCGCGGTGGTACGGGTACATCGTCACGTCGAAGTAGCGCGCGAAGAGGACGGGCGACAGATCCGTCAGCGGCGCCAGGATCGGCGCGGCGCGCGGCTCGAAGTCGAGCACCTCCTCGCGCCAGGCCTCCACGCCCGCCGCCCGCCACGCGTCCACGCGGTCGGCGCGGATGCTCCAGAACAGGCTCACGACCGGGACGTCGCGATGCGGCGCCCGGCCCGTCGGCAGGAAGCCGAGCAGGTGGTGCGCGCCGTCGACCACCTGGTGGATCTCGCGATCGCGCGAGAACGTCTCGTCCGGATCGTCGGCGACGAGGAACAGCGCGCCCCAGCGGTACGGTCGCGCGCGCAGCCGCAGCGCCTCGCCGTGCAGCTCGCACACCGCGCCGTCCGCGGCGAGCACCAGGCCGAACGGGCCGTGGCGTCCGCCCGCCGTATCCACGAGCCAGCGCGCGTCGCTCACCACCTCGCTGCGCGCGATGTCGACGCCCGTCTGGATCTGCGCGCCGGCCGCGTGCGCGCCGGCGAACAGGGTCTCGAACAAGACCCCGCGATGCACGCCGAGCCCGTGCAGCCGCGGGTGGATGTCGGCGTAGGGTAGGTCGACCAGCGGCTTGCCGCCCCGTTGCACGCAGCGCAGCCGCTCGATCGGCGCCGCTCGCGCGCGCACCGCCTCGAGGAGGTCGAGCCGCAAGAGCGCCGCTTGCCCCGTCGGCTGCAGCGTGATGCCGGCACCCACCGCCGTCGGCACCGGGACACGCTCGAACACCGTCACGCGGTGCCCCGCGCGGGCGAGCAGGATCGCCGAGGCCGCCCCGGCGGTCCCGGCGCCGACGATCGCGATGTCCTCGGCCGCGACCACTACTGCTTCTTGAGGAACGCCACCACGCCCGGCGTCTGCGCCTTGCGCCCCGCCGAGCACAGCATCATCTGCTCGAACGCCTGCGCCAGCTCGCGCGGGCCGCCGGTGAGCGGCTCGATCTTCGGCTTGAAGAAGGCCTCGAGCTCGGCACGGCGATCCGCGTCGCACAGCGGGATCACGACGTACGCCATGTACGGGCGATACATCGGCGGCAGCTTCGCGAGGATCTCGTCGAAGTGTGCCTTGATGAACGCGAACGTCGTCTCGCGCGTGCGCGGATCGGCGAACCCGCCGTTGATGAGCGCGCTGCTCTCGCGCAGATCGAACTCGTCCGTGATGCCGAGCGCGAGCGCCTGCGCGACGATCTTCGGATCGGCGAACGCGCCCATCGCGCCGAGGAGCCGCGTGCGCTCCTGGCGGTCGGTCGTCTTCTTCGCGTCGGCGTGCAGCCGGTCGAACAGCTTCTGGTCGCCGAAGCGCCCCGCGACGCGGAGCACCGTGCCCACGACCTCCGGCTGGACGGCCTTGTGATCGTCGAGCCACTTCCACGCGAGCGCCGTCGCCTGCTTGATGAGCTCGGGGTCGCGGCCATCGCCGGCGACGAGCCCCAGCAGCGTCGGCCGCAGTTGCTTGGCGTCCTCGCCCTCGCCGGGCTTCGAGGCCCAGCCGAGCTCCTTGGCCCGCGCACCGTACAGCTTGCGGATGAAGCGCTCGTAGTTCGGCCGCAGCGCCTCCGGCACCATGTCGTCGATGCCGGCGACGATGCCGACCGACGCCCCCACGGTGTGCCGGCTCGGCTCCTTCGCCTGCTCGGCGACGAGCCCGAGCGCGACGCTGTTCTGCACGTCGCCGCTCGCGATCAGGCCCTCCAGGTCGCCGAGCACGCCGACGCGCTCCGCCAGCGTCAGCTGCTTCGTGTGCGCGAGGAGCTTCGTCAGGAGCTCCGGCGTCGGTAGCGACCGGTAGTAGCCGGTCTCGCCCGCGTTCGGCAGGACCCAGTCCGGGCACGTCTTCGCCGTCAGCGCGAGCGTCCCCTCGGCCGCGCCGAGCGTGGTGCAGTCGCGGCCCGTCGTCTTGCCCGCGCCCCAGCGCACGCACACCGGCACCTGCCAGGTGCGCTTGGGATCGATCTTCGAGCCGGTCGGCACGTAGCGGCGCTGCGCGAGCGCGAGCGTCGGCGGCGCGCCCTTCGCGCAGGTCAGCGCCATCGAGACGAGGGGGACGCCGCTCTGCAGGACGAACGCGTCGAACAGCGGGCGCAGATCCGTCTTCGCCGCCGCCGACATCTCGCCGACGAAGTCCGCGTAGGTCGCGTTGCCGCCCGCGTGCTTGCCGAGGTACGCGCGCACGCCGGCCTGGAACACGTCCGGCCCGACCTGCTTCTCGATCATGCGGAGCACCGCCTCGCCCTTCTGGTACGTGATGCCGTCGAACGCGTTCGCGATGTCGTTCGCGCTCTCGATGGGCTGGCGGATGGTGCGCGCCGTGTCGAGGCTGTCCGCGCCCATCACGCCGGACTTCGACGAGACCGCGCCCACGTCGAGGTCCCACTCCGGCTTCCACTTCTCCACGACGCGCGTCATCATCCACTCCGCGAACGACTCGTTGAGCCACGTGTCATCCCACCACGCGAGCGTGACGAGGTCACCGAACCACTGGTGCGCCATCTCGTGGGCCGCGACGGTCGCGTAGCGCTCCTGCTTGGCCTGCGTCATCTCGCCCGGCTTCGTCAACATCAGCTCCTGACGGAACGTGATGAGCCCGGCGTTCTCCATCGCGCCCGCGTTGAAGACGGAGACCGCGACCATGTCGAGCTTCTCGAACGGGTAGGGCGTGCCGAAGTAGTCCTCGAGGGCGGCGAGCAGCGCGCCCGTGACCTGCGCCGGGTACGCGGCGTCGGCGGTGCGGCCGCGCGGCACGACGATGCGGATCGGGGCGCCCGTGCGGGTCTTGCCGGCGTCGATCGCCTCGAACGGCCCGACGACGAACGCGACGAGGTAGCTCGGCAGCGGCTTGGTCTCCGCGAACCGCGTCGCCTTCATGCCGTTCGGCTCCGGCGTCTCCTTCTCGATCGGCGTGTTCGACAGCGCGACCTGCGCCTGCTTCGTGTGCAGCGTGAGGCGCCACGGCACCTTGTAGCCGGGCTCGTCGAAGGTCGGGAACGCCTGGCGCGCGTCCGTGTTCTCGAACTGCGTGAACGCGTACCAGTCGCCGGCCTCCTGCGCGGTGTAGATGCCGTCGCCGTCGTTCTTGTGCATCTTGCCGCGGTACGTGATCGCGAGCGTCGCGGGCCCCGCGGGGATCGGCTTGCCGAACCCGAGCGCGAGGTAGCCGGGCTTGGGGTTCGACGCGGTCGCGACGAGCGGCACCCCGCCGACGGTGAGCGTCGCGTGGTCGATCGTGAGCTCGAGGCCGTTGAGCCAGATGACGGCGGTCGGCGTCAGGATCTGGAGCTGGGTGGTGATCGAGCCGGTGAAGTCCTCGGTCGTCGGATCGATCGTCAGCTCCACCTCGTTGCGCACCGGGCGCGCAACGGGCGGGAGCCGGAGCTCGGGCGGCGTGGGCGGTGCGACC
>JANXOM010000248.1 GCA_025353585.1 Deltaproteobacteria bacterium | reverse complement strand
TTCCTCACGAAGCTCGACATCGATCGGCGGCTCATCATGCCGCCCAAACCGACGCGCGAGCCCCGAAATTCCTCGTCGGGCGATCGAAATTCCGGAGCGTTTTCGGTCATCTACGCGAACGAATCGAGGGGATCCCTCAGGGTGCGACCACAACGCCGGATGCAAGGCCTGCACGCCGGGCGCGACACAATGCACGGGCACAAAGCTACAAACGTGCGGGGCGGACGCCGTCTTCGCCGACACCGAAAGTTGCGAGCTGGCCTGTACGGATGCATCCACGCCACACTGCGCATACCTGTCGCCGAAATATGTTCCGGATGCATGCGACATACCCGTCACAGGTACAACGCTGGCGATCACCGCGAACGCGACGATCGACAGCGGACTCGACAACAGCTGCACCGGCGGCGTGCTTGCGCAGGTTGGTGGCCCCGAGATCTGCGTAATTCACTACGACAGCATCTCCATCGACACGGGCGCAACGCTGACGCTAGTCGGCACGCGAGCGGTCGCCCTGGTTGCAGACAACGACCTAACGGTCTCGGGGGTAATCGAGATTGGCGCAACCGGGAGCAAATCCGGCCCGGGTGGCGGCACGTACGAGTCAGGCGGCGGCGTGGGCCACGGTGGTATTCACGTCAATGACGGGAGCGGCGATGGTGGCGCCGGATTTCTCACCTCAGGCGGCGCCGGCGGTAACGCGTCAGGAGTTGGGGCCACCGCCAACGGTGGCTCGGCGAGCGTCGATCCGAGCGGGCTTGGTGTTTTCTTCGGAGGTCCGAAGACAGCGTTCGGCGGCGGCGGTGGTGGCGCATTGACGGTCGTCTCCTGTCGTTCACGAGTCTCGCTTCTCGGAGCTATCGACAGCCGCGGCGGCGGCGGCGGCGGTGGTCGCGTCCGTAGCACTGGTGCCAGTGACAATCCGGTCGCCGGGGCCGGTGGCGGCGCCGGTGGCTATGTCGTGTTCCAGGGCGCACGCGTCGTCGTGACCGGGCAGACATATGCAAACGGCGGCGGAGGCGGCGCCGGTAACAACGCAGCGCTTACGCCCGGCAACGTCAACGGGCTCGACGGGACCGCATCGGATACCACCTGCGCGCGCGGCGGCATCGCACCGTTGGGCGCCGGCGCGGGCGGAGCTGGCGGCTGCGGAACGCCCTCAGCTGCCCAACCTGGCGACGGCCTTCAACCAACCGTGTCGACCGCGACCGCCGGCGGTGGCGGCGGCAGCATGGGCTTCTTCCAATCGTACACGCCCGCCGGTGTGACGCCGACGCTGTTGCCGTCCCACGCATCGCCCGGGTTCCAGCCGAACCTCACCGTCGAGACGCGCTGACACAACGGGCCGCGCGACCGACGCGCTAGCCGACGAGCTCGTCGAGCAACGCGCTCGCCCGCGCCGGCGTTCCGCCGATCCCCGAGCCGGCCACGGTGATCGCGGCGCGCTGGCCGTCGTCGAGGATCGTGATGACGCAGCCGCCGGTCGGGTCCGCGTCCGTCGCCAGCCGCGACGGCGAGGACGCCGCGCACAGCGGCGGCATTGCGCCGTCCATCACGATGCGCGACAGCAACGCGCGCCCGCCGATCAGCGTGGCGAAGCCCTCCATCCAGCGCGGCCGCTTCGCGCTGATGCCCTTGCGCTTCCAAGCCGTCGGCACCGGCGCCCCGCGCGCCGCGGCCAGCAGCCGCGACGCGAGCCCCTGCGCGTTCGCCTCGCGCACGATCATCGCGCGCACCCGCGCCTCGAACGCCGCGAACGGCTCCGGCGCGCCATGCGCGAACCGTACGCTCGTCGTCGCCGACACCACGCGTCGCCGCAGCCGCAGCGGATCGTCCTTGGCCCCGCGCGCGATCGGCATCTGCAGCGTCGGCGAGAAGCGCGCCCCGAAATCGCCGGCCTGCCGGTGCAGCAGGCAGCCGAGCTTGTACGCGAGCGGGATGGCCTTCGGCGTCGGCGAGGGCAGCTCGCGCCACGCGATCGCGAGCGGCACCGCGCCGGCGACCGCGGCGAGCACGTGTCCCGCTCCGCTCGTCCGGGCGTCCTGGCGCCCCGGCGGTTCGCCCTCCCCGCTCGCCCCCACCCGCTCCGCGATCCGCGCCGCGATCCGCGCGTGGCCCCAGCCGTCGATGATCAGGTGACACGTCGACACCACCGCGACCTCGCCCGCGCGCCCGAGGCCGAGCCACGGCCCGCCGCGCTCCGTCCACGCGCGCCGGTGCCCGTGCCGCGCCGTCTCGATCGGCTCGTCGCCGAGCGCCACGCAGACGAACGGCGTTGGGCCCCACCACCGCGCCGGCGGGGCCCCGTCGAGCGCCGCCGTGAGCTGCGCGGGCAGCGTGACGTCGTCGAGCCGCGCCACCACGCAGCCGCGCCCGATCGCGAACGCGGCCACGTCGAGCGCGCTCGGCCGCGTCGACGCGTTGCTCGCGCGATCGACCGTCACCGCGAGCTCCTGGTCCGGCAGCTCGCCGCCGATCTCGCGCAGGGCCGTCTGCGCCGCCTGCGCGCGCGCGATCGCGTCCGCCACCGGATCCCGCGGCCACGGCGCGCGGTAGCCCATGAACGTGTCGGCGTCCGGCTCGGCGTCGCACGCGAGGTAGACCTCGCCCTGCCCCCACTGCTCTGCGATCGCGACGCCGCCGGCGAGCAGCCAGTAGCGCGGATCCACCTCCGCGATCGCCGCGAGCTCGCGATGCAGCCCCACCGTCCGCTTCGCCCACGCGATCACGGCCGCTTCTTCGCCGCCAGCCGCCAGC
This sequence comes from Deltaproteobacteria bacterium, assembly GCA_025353585.1. GTDB lineage: Bacteria > Myxococcota_A > Polyangia > Haliangiales > Haliangiaceae > JABFXX01. Next base: position 5,170 of record JANXOM010000248.1, on the reverse strand, counting down.
CGTCGCGCGTCTTCTCGCTCGTCGTGACGTTCCCGGCCGTCGACAGCGCCTCCTCGTAGCCCTTCTTCTTCGGCATCTCCACCCCCGGCAGGCCCGAGCCGTAATAGAAGCGCTGGATGAGCCACACCAGGAACGACGGCTTGTACATGAACAGGTCCGCCGCGATCGACATCTGCGCCTCGTTGTCCCAGAACACGCGCTTCGGCACGCCCTCGCTGCGGCGCAGCTTGAGGACGTCGTTGGACACCGGACAGCGCGTGATGCACGCGCGGCACATGTGATCGCGACGCGGCCCGAAGAAGTCCGTCGCGATCAGGCGATCGCAGGACTCGGTCTTCGTGATGACGTAGTTGTCGAACGCGCTGACCGGGCACGCCTCGACGCAGAGGTTGCACGTGCTGCAGTCGGGCAACTTCCACTCGCTGCCCGTCGGCGCGGGATCGTAACGGTCGACGGCCGCGTTCAGGAAGACGACGTTGAGCTTGCAGTTGAAGCCGAACCTCCGCGAGAAGAACAGCGCGTTCTTGCCGATGGTGCCGAGGCCGGCCGCGGTCGCGCACTCCTTGAGGAGCACCGGCACGTTCGCCTGCGAGTCCGCGAACGCGGTCCCCTCGCCGTACGCGCCGACCACGTGCGCCGCCACATCGGCCGCCATGCTCTCGACGTAGTAGTCCGCCGCGACGTCCGAGAACAGCACGAGCACCACGACGGCCTCGCTCGGCAGCGCGCGGTGCGTCATGCGCAGCTTGCCGTTGAGGTGCAGGCTGCGGCGCTCGAGCGGCGCGGGGCCGAACCGGTCGCGCAGCGCGCTGCTCGGCAGCACCACGGCCTCGAACGGCACGCCCGGCGGGGCCGCGTGGGCGAGCCAGCCGTCGAGGGCGTCGCGCGAGATGACGGCCGGCGACCGCTTCGCGACGACCTTCGCGCGGGCCGCCTCGTAGATCGGCCGCGCCAGCGGCGTCGTGGCCGCGCGAATGGCGCGCCAGTTCGCGAACCACGCCAGGTCCGTCGCGCGCCACTTGGCGAGCCGCAACTGCTTGCGAAGGCGGTCGAGCAAGCCTGGACCGTAGCATGCGCTAACCGTCGCTACGCGAACGAGTCCTCGACGGGCGGCCGCGCGTGGCGGCGGGCCGGGTCGAGACATCTCCGCTCGACGACCGCCCGTCCACCGACCCGCGGCGCCCGGCGGGTCCCGTCGGCCACCCCCGGACCGACGCACCGATACCGCAAAGCTGATCCCGAACCCCGCCCGATCGTCGCGCTCTACCGGTGGCGACCGGCCTAGTGCGTCACGGTGATCGAGCCGGGCGGCAGCGTGCCCGGGCCCGGGCCGCGGCTGCTCTCGAGCGCCAGGCCCGTGACGCCGGCGGCCACGGCGGCCGCGCCCGCGATGACGTACCAGCGGCCGTACCAGGGGCGGTGGCCCTCGGGCCCGCCGGCGGCGAGGGCGATCTCGAGCGGGGCGTCCGGCGCGGCGATGCGCGCGATCGTGGCGCCACCCGCGTCGCGCGCGGCCACGTAGTACTCGAGCATGTACGGCTTGCTCGACGCGTCGGGCACCACGTGCACGCGCCAGCGGCCGTCGCCGCGCGGCACCATCGGCACCACGCGATACGCGAGCTCGCCGCGGCGGCGCGTCGCCAGCGCGAGGTCGAACACGTTGCCGCGCGTCACGCGCACCTCGATCTCGATCGTACGGCCGGCCGTCCCCGCCGTCGGCGCGGCGTGCTCGAGGTCCGCGCCGGCATCGGGATCGAAGCCGGGCACCAGCTGCTTCTTCAGGTCCTCGAAGAACGCGCGGATCTTCGGCGAGCCGGTCGTGTCGCGCAGCTGGTAGCCGGGGTCGATGTCGAGGATCCGCTCGAACGTCGCGCGCGCGGCCGCCTTGTCTCCCGTGATGAGCTGCGCCAGGGCGCTGATCTCGAGCGCGCGGAGCCGCTGGGCCCGCGTCGCCCGCGCATCGCGCGTCACCGGCGCGAGTGTCTGCACGGCCGCCGCGTAGTCCTGATCGTCGAACAGCTTCTGCCCGCGCGCGACGAACGTGTCGATCGTCGCCGGCGTCACCGGCGCGGGCGCATCGGCGCGCACCACGCCGCCGGCCAGCAGCAGCAGCGCCGCCACGAGCACCGCTAGCGCGCGAGCCACACGACCCCTCCCGCCGTGGCGAGCACGGCGTCGACCGTCCCGTCGTCGTCCAGATCCACCATCACCACGTCGCTCGCCGCCGGCGCCGTGCCTTCGCTCGCGAGCGCGCCGCCCGGGGCGCCGCTCAGCTCCGGGCCGCCCGCGTCGCTCGCCACGACCGCGTCGGGCGCGCAGCCGTCGTCCCAGCCCGCGACAGCGACCGCGTTCGCCACCGGGGCGGGCTGCGGCAACCGCACGAAGGACTGATCCTCGAGGCGGCCATCGCGATCGATGTACAGCCGCATCGCCGCGCCGCGCACCGCCACGACGAGATCCGGATCGAAGTCGCCATCGGCGTCGACGAGCGTCAAGCGCGCGACGTCCAGCGGCACCGCCGGCACCGCCGCGTCCGCCGGCAGGAACGCGCCGCCGGCCTGGCCCAGCCACGCCTCGAGGGGCCCGCCCGCCTGCCCGGCGACCAGATCGGGCACGCCGTCGCCATCCAGATCGCCCAGCGCGACGGCGCTGACCGCCGTCACGCGACCGGCCGCGGCGAGCGCCGCCGCGTCGCGCGTGAAGCCGCCGCCGCCGTCGTTGCGCCACAGCTCGAGCGTGCTGCCGCCGCCGAGGACGAGGTCCGCGTCGCCATCGCCGTCGACGTCCGCCGCGCCCACCGTGGCCACGGGCCCGGCGCCGAGCGGGCCCGCGTCGACGAAGTCCACGCCGTCTCGGCGCCACAGCTCGGGCGCGGCGCCGTCCGTCGCGACCACGATGTCGTCGTCGCAGTCGCCATCCACGTCGACCGCCAGCACCGCCACCACGGCGCCGGGCGGCACCGCCGGACCGGCGCGCACGCCGGGCAACCGATCCGTCACGTCGACGATCGCGGCCGCGCCCGCCGTCACGGCCACGATCACCTCGCCGCCCTGCCCCTGCGACGAAGCGAGCCGCGCCCCGGCGGGGCCGACCGCGTCGCCGACCGGCGCCGGGGCGTCTGCCGGCCCCTTCGCGCACGCCGGTAGCGCCAGCGTCACGTCGCCGCCGAAATCGACCGGGGCCGACGCGCTCACCACCGGCACACCGCCGCGATCCCCGCGGACCCACGCGAACGCCTCGCTCGCCCCGCCGGCCTCCACGCGCAGCGTCTGCGGCAGCATCGCCAGCGGGCCGGTGAGCCGGTACGCCTGCCCGAACTGGCCGCCGCTCGCCGCGCGATCCGCCACGCCCACGCACATCGCGTCCAGCGCCGTCGGGATGGGCCGGTCGCTCGCGATCGTCAGGGTGATCGCGTCCCCGCACGCGCCCGCGCCGCCAGCCACGCTGGCCACGCCGATCGCGGCGACGAGGCGGCACCACACGGCGGGCAGGATGGCACGCGATCAGGCCCGCGCGACAGGAACGCGCGCGCGCGCTTGTGCGACGATAGGGGCCGCCTGTGGCGGGAGGCATCCGTTTTGGTCAGTACGTCCTCCTGCGGCGCATCGCGCGCGGCGGCATGGCCGAGGTGTTCCTGGCGCAGCAGCAGGGGCTCGAGGGGTTCGATCGCCGCGTCGCGGTGAAGCGGATCCTGCCGCACCTCGTCGACTCGCCCGACTTCGTGAAGATGTTCCTCGGCGAGGCCAAGCTCGCCGCGCAGCTCTCGCACCCGAACGTCGTCCACATCTACGACTTCGGAAAGGTCGCCGGCGACTACTTCATCGCGATGGAGTACGTCGAGGGCGTCCACGCCGGCCAGCTGTGGAAGCTCGGCGAGAAGGGCAACCCCATCGGGTCGCGGCTCTCGCCCACGCTGGTCGCGCGTATCGGCGCGGACGCCGCGGCCGCGCTGCACTACGCGCACGAGCTGCGGGGGAACAACGGCAAGCCGATCGGGCTCGTACACCGCGACGTCTCGCCGGCGAACTTGATGGTGTCGTTCGACGGCGTCGTGAAGCTCTGCGACTTCGGCATCGCGAAGGCAGCGGCGCTGTCCGACCAGCTCACGAACCCCGGGCAGGTCAAAGGCAAGTACGCGTACATGTCGCCCGAGCAGACGATCGCCGCGCCGCTCGATGGCCGCAGCGACGTGTTCTCGCTCGCCATCGTGCTCTGGGAGCTGCTGACGGGCGAGACGATCGTCGGGCGCGGCGACGCGGTGGACTCGATGCGCGCGATCCGCGACGGCAAGCTGCGGCCGATCGAGGTCGCGGCCCCGGGCACCCCACCCGCGCTCGCGAAGGCGATCGGCTGGGCGCTCGAGACGAAGCGGGACCGGCGCGCCACCGCCGCCGAGCTCGCGCAGGCGCTCGAGGCGTTCATCAAGAGCTCGCCGGAGCTGGCGACGCCGATGCAGCTCGCGGGCTGGGTGCGCGCGCGGTTCACGCGCGACGGCACCGGCGAGCACGCCGCGATGGAGCCGGGGGACAGCACGGGCGCCGTGCCCGGTACAGCCGCCGCGCCGGGCACGCTCGCGGGGCCGCCGACGCGCGGGGCCTCCGTCGCGGTCGCGCCCGGATCGCGGCCGCCGCCGGCGCGCCCGCCGGACAAGCTCATCGCCGCGTCGCGGCTGACGCCCGCGGAGCAAGCGGAGCAAGACGAACAGGACGAGATGATGGACGGCGCGGAGACCGTCGCCATCGAGCGCGACTCCCCGGCCGCGCACGCCATCGCGGGGCGGCCGGTGTTCCCGACGCCGAAGCCGGCGCGCACGGACGCGAACACGCGCCTGGACGACGACTCCACACTCAAGCCGACCGCGTCGCCGATCCAGCCCGCAGGGCGCCGCGGTTCGCTCGACGGCGCCGGCTTGCCCGGCGACGGCAGCGGCGCCGCAGGGCGCCGCGGTTCGCTCGACGCTACCGCGCAGCTGCAGCTGTCTGATCTGGAAGAGACGGGGCCGCGCGTCCGCGAGCCCGCGCGCGAATTCGACGACGACGTCCGCGAGACGTCGCCCGGGCCCGGCTCGCGGCGGCCGTTCGTGCAGAGCGCGGCGGCGAGCGTGCCCACGATGTTCGAGGTGCCGAGCCTCGCGCGCGGGCCAGCGGTGCCGCTGCCGCCGGCGCAGAGC
>JANXOM010000071.1 GCA_025353585.1 Deltaproteobacteria bacterium | reverse complement strand
GGCACACTGCGCGACCTGGCTACAATCGCCCATGAAGCCGGACACGGCCTGCACTTTGTGATCTCCCAGAAACAAAGCTTGCTGAACTATCATGCCCCGCTCCCCCTTGCCGAGACCGCCTCGGTTTTCGGAGAAATGCTGCTGACCAGAAAACTGCTCGATAACGAACAGGATCTGGGCGTGCGAAGATCGCTGCTCTGCGCCAAGATCGAGGATATCATTGCCACCACTTTCCGTCAGACCGTGTTGACGCGCTTTGAGTTTCGACTGCACAATGAACGGGCTGGAGGGCTGCTCTCGAATGACCGAATTGCCGAAATATGGTTGGAGGAGAACGGCAAGCTCCCCCGGAGCCCCCACTGTCCGGCTGCCAGCCAAAAAGAATGGGGTCCGACCGGTCCAACCCCATTTCCCCCTCGTTCCTTGCGCCACGCCCGCCTTTGGCGCCGTATCCCGCCCCCCGAAACACCCGCGGCCGGAGCCGCGGGTGAGGTATGCTCACCCGGTGAAGGTTGCGGTCGCACTCCTCCTGACGAGCCTCGGCCTCACCGCGTGCGGCGCGAGCATCGGCGGTCCCCAGGCGAGCCACGGCGATGACCAGAACACGTCCCCCGACGCGCGCCCGTCCGGCGACGGCAGCACCGTCACGCTGATCGACGCGCCCATCACGCCCGCCTGCGCCAACGGCCGCGCGATCTACCTGAACTTCGACGGCGCCACCCTCAAGCGCGGCGCGAGCGACGCCACGACCGACCACGCGAGCTGGGTCGGCGTCGGCAACCCGAACGTCACGCAGGGCACGCTGCCGAAGTACCACGCCAATTCGGGCACCCGCACCGCGGACATCCAGACCATCGTCGACGCCGTGAAGGCGTACGTGGCCGCCACACCGATCCCCGTCGTGACGCAACGTCCGGCCGCCGGACCGTACGTGATGGTCGTGTTCGGCGGCGAGATGGACGCGATCGGCGTCCCCTACTCCATCGCCGTCAACGACCTCGACTGCGGCGACACCATCAAGAGCGACGTCGCCTGGGTCTCCGACAGCACCGACCTCGCCAAGGTCCCCGGCTTCGCGATCGGTGGCATCGGCTACGGCCTCGGCCTCACCGCGACGAACGACGCGAACGACTGCATGTGCGGCTGGGACAACCAGTGCCAGCAGACGTCATCTGCGTGCACGCTGTCCGCGCAGATCGCGTCCGACAACCGCTGCGCGACGACCACGCAGAACGAGACCGCCGCCTTCGCCGCGTTCTGCACGCCGTAGCCGCTGCCCCCCGGCATACGCGGTCTCAGGGCAGGACAGGCAGCCGACCGCCGCGCGCCACCGGCAGCGCCGCTGCGTGGTGCGGCCGCGGCTCCACCACCGGCAGCGGCCGGATCTCCGCCGCCCGCTCGCGCCACGCCTTCTCCACATCGCGGTCCAGCAGGTGCGACGGCCGGACGTTGCGCAGCGCGTTCAGCATCACGGCGCGCACGTCGGGCCGCTCCGCCTCGAGCTTCGCGAGCATCTCGCCCATCGCCTCGCGCTTGAGCCCCTCCTGGGAGCCGCACAGGTTGCACGGGATGATCGGGAAGCCGATCTCGGCCGCGAGCGCGCCGATCTCCGCCTCCGCCGACTCGACGAGCGGGCGGATGACCTCGAACCGGCCATCGTCCGTCGTGTACTTCGCCGGCATCGCCTGTAGCTTGCCGCTGTAGAAGAGGTTCAGCATGAACGTCTCGAGCGTGTCCTCGCGGTGGTGCCCGAGCGCGATCTTCGTGCACCCGAGCCGCTCCGCCGCCGTGTAGAGGATGCCGCGGCGCAGGCGCGAGCACAGCGAGCAATACGTCGCCGTCTCCGGCAGCTTCGTCGTGACGACCGAGTACGTGTCCTCGCGCAGGATCTCGAACCGCTGGCCCGTACTCTCGAGGTACGCGCGGAGGCCGGCGCCGTCGTAGCCCGGCTGCGCCTGGTCGAGGTGCACCGCGACGAGCTCGACCGGGAACGGCAGCCGCCCGACGAGCTTCACCAGCAGGTGGAACAGCACGTAGCTGTCCTTGCCGCCCGACATCGCGACCATCACGCGATCGCCGGGCGCCAGCAGCGCGTAGCGCTCGCAGGTGTCCTTCACCTCGCGATAGAGTCGGGCCTCGAGCCGGCGCTGGGCTTCGGACATGGACGCTTAACTAGCATGACGGGCACCGTGATCGCGGCGGTATTCGCCGTCGCCCTGCTGGCGTTCGCCACCGAGGGTGCGATCGGCTTTGGAGGGACTGTCATCGTGGCGTGCATCGGCGCCCAGCTGGTCCCGCTCGACGTGCTCTTGCCCGCGTTCGTCCCCGTCAACCTGGCGCTGTCGGCGTGGCTGATCGCCGGGGGGGCGAACGCGATCGAGTGGCGGATCCTCGGCCGGCAGATCGGGCCGCCGGTCGCGCTCGGGGCCGCGATCGGGCTCGTGCTGTTCCGCGTGGTCGAGGCCGCCGGCCCGCACGCGTCGGCGGCGCTCGCCCTCGTGTTCGGCGGGTTCGTCGTGATGCTCGCCGTGATGCAGCTGATCGCGCGCGGCGGTCACCTGCGCCAGGGCCAGCGGCTCGCCCTCCTCGCGGCGGGCGGCATCGCGCACGGCCTGTTCGGCACCGGCGGCCCGATGATCGTGTACGTCGTGCATCGCCAGATCCCGGACGCGCGCGCCTTCCGCGCCACGCTCGCCGTCTTGTGGCTGGCCCTGAACGCCGCGCTGCTCGTCAGCTTCGCGTCGCAGGGCCTCTACGCGGGCGAGCCGACCTTCGACGCCGGCGTCATCCTCGGCCTCGCGTTCGTGCCCGGCCTGTGGATCGGCGAGCGGATCCACAGGCGGCTGCCGCCGGCGAAGTTCGAACGCGCGGTGTGGCTCTTGCTGCTGGTCGCGGGGGCCGCGCTCGCGGTCCGCTCCGGTATCGCGCTCACCTGAGATGGCCCGAGACGAGACGAGACGAGATGAGATGAGATGAGATGAGATGAGATGAGATGAGGCGCGCCGTCCGTCACGGGCAGAAGGTCATCGCCGGTGCGCTGCTCGGCGCGCTCGCGTTCCTCGGCTTTCTCTGGGCGCGCGCCGACTTCGACGCGGCCTACCTCTGGCGTGTGCTCCGCCACCGCGAGTCGAGCACCGGCGACTACCGCTGGAAGGCCTCGGCGCCTGTCGCTGCCGCGCCGGTCCCCACGCGCTGGCCGGAGGCCCCGGCGTGCCCGGCCGTCGCGGCGGCGTTCGCCGGCGACGCCGACGCGGCCGATCTGGGCGCGTACCTCACCGGCGGCGGCACGCTCGCGCTCGTCGTCATCCGCGACGGCGCGATCGCGTGCGAGTGGTACGGCAACGGCGGCGCGCGCGAACGCCCCGCCGCGGCGTTCTCCGTCTCGAAGACCGTCGTGGCGCTGCTGCTCGCCCGCGCCGTCGCGGCCCATCAGCTGACCGGCCTCGACGAGCCGATCACTGCGCGGGTCCCCGCCCTGCTGGGGCGCGACCCACGCTTCGCCGCGATCACCCTCGCCGAGCTCGTCGACATGCGCTCGGGGATCGCCTTCGAAGAGGAGGCCGAGTTCCCGTGGGTCGATCAGGACTCGGCGCTCGTCTACTACGCGAGTGACCTCGCGCAGACCATCGTCGACAAGCCGCGGATCGCGAGCGCGCCCGGCCCGTTCGTCTACAACGACTACGCGCCGAACCTCACCGGCCTCGCGCTCGAGCGCGCCACCGGGGCGTCGCTGGCCGCCGGGCCGATGCAGGCGCTCTGGACCGAGCTCGGCGCGGAGGCACCGGCCGCGTGGTCCGTCGACGCGCATGGTTATGCATGGCACGAGAGCGGGCTCGTGGTGACGGCGCGTGATCTCGCGCGCGTCGGCGAGCTGATGCTCACGGGCGGCCTCGTCGGCGCGCGGCCGGTGGCCCCCGCCGCGTACCTCGCGCGGAGCTTCGAGCCGGCGGGGCGCGCACCGGCCACCACCTTCGGCGCGACGACGCTCGGCTATCGCAACGGCTGGTGGGTCTTCGGCGACAACCTGGTGGCGATGGGCCGCTACGGGCAGATCATGGTCGTCGCGCCGGCCGCGCGAACCGTGATCGTTCGCCTCGGGCTCGACGGTCACGCCGAGACCAACGTCGCGCTCGCGCAGCGCCTCCTCCGCGTCGCGGACCGCCTCCAGCCCCGGTAGCGGTCACGGAGCGGGGGCGACGAGCGGCGACCACGCGTCGGGCGTGGTGAGCCAGAGCCAGTCGCGCGCGCGGGTGGCGGCGACGTAGAGCGCCCGGGCGAGCTCGGGCATGGCGGTGCCGGAGACGAGCACGCCAGCGGACGCTGGCGGTGCGGTGCCGGAGACGAGCACGCCAGCGGACGCTGGCGGAGCGGGATAAAACCCCGGCGTCAGGTCGGGGATCACGACGGCGTCGAACTCGAGGCCGGCCACGGCGGCGGCGGTCGTGACCACGATCCCCGGCTCGAAGCGAAAATCGCCATCGAGCACGAGCACCGGATCGAGCCCGCGCGAGAGCTCGGCGTGCAGCCGGCGCGCGTGCTCCGGCGTGCGCGCGATGACCGCGATCTGCCGCCCGCCATCGCGGGTGACGAGCGCGTCGAGGTGCCAGCACAGCGCGGCCGCCTGCGCGAACGGGCTGCCGTACGCGCTCGCCCACACGGCCGGATCCGCGGGCGGCTCGGCGGGCAGCCGCGCCCGCCCGGCGGCGATGGCGCGCGCGAGCTCGCCGATCGCGGGGACGGAGCGATACGTCACGGCGAGCGTGGTCTCCACCCAGCGCCCGCAGCGCAGCTCCGCGCGGGCCGCGCCCCAGCCCGCGAACCACGCCGACTCGTCGGTCGCCTGCCGGTGATCGCCGGCGAGCGTGACCGTGCCGCCGGGGACGAGCGCGTCGCCGATCGCGGCGAGCTCGAGGGGCGAGCGCAGCTGGGCCTCGTCGATGACGATGTGGTGGTAGCGCGGCGGCGGCACCTTCATCTGGAGCGCCCCGCGGCGCGCGAGCTCGAACAGCACGGGCGCGTCCTCGGCGTCGAAGCTGTTCGCGTCCTCCATCGGCGTGCCGGCGTCGAGGCGGCGGCCATCGATCGCGACGAGCCGGTCGGCATCGACGTGGCGATGCGCGCGCTCGGTGCTCGTCTCGAACTGCGCGCGCGTGTGCGCCATCGTCAGCGGGATGGCGCGGTCGGGCAGCGCCCCGCCCGCCGCGTCGAGCACGCGCTGCAGGCGATCGCGATCGCCGAACAGGTGGAGCAGGCGCGCCCGGCCGCGCGAGTGACGCTCGTCGTCGCGCGGCGGCGTCCAGCCGAGGAAGTCGCCGAGCACCGCGCGGACGGCGGGGTGGCGCTTGAGGCCGATGACCTGGGCGTGGGCGCTGCGGCTCGTGCGCGTCGGCAGGCCGGGGAACGCCTCCCGCGCGCGCGCCACGAGCCAGGGATCGAGCACGGCGATCTCTACCCAGGGCGCTGCCCCCCTACCGGCGGAGCCGGCAGGACTCACCCCGTCAGGCTTCCCGATGCCGAGCCGGTCCGCGAGCAGCCGGCACAACCGGCGCAGGCCCTCCGTCGGCACGAGGATCAAGCCGCGGAAGCCGGACCGCGCGCGGGCCAGCGCCGCGATCCGGTAGAGCGCGACGAGCGTCTTGCCGACGCCGGCCTCGCCGTCGACGACGAGCGACGTGTCCGCCGGCAGATCGACCGCCCGCTGCTGCTCGGGATCGAGGACCGGCAGCGCGGCGTGGGCGCGCGGCGGCGACACCACCGGCTGCGGCCGCCGGACCGGCTCTCGCGGCCACCCGCCGTCCGCGCGCCGGACGACCTCGGTGCCATCGTCCAGCGCCTCGACGCGCCCGCGCCCGTGCGCCACGTACCGCGCGCGCACCACGCCCTCCGTCGTCCGCGCGCCGGCCTCGAGCTCGTAGCGCTCGCCCGGGCCGTGCCGGAAGAACACCTCCGCGAGCGGCGCCGTCCGCCAGTCGACCATCGCCGCCCCGATGTCGGTGCGCGGCCCGAGCAGGTACGTCCGCTCGCCGCGCGCCGTCTCGACGACCAGCGCGCCCTGCGCCGCCGGTACGGCTTCGATTGCCGCGGCGATCGCGGCGATGTCGGGCGGCTCGGTCATCCCGCCATCGTCGCGATCCGGCGCGCCCGCGCAAGCTATCCAGGGGTGGCCGACTGCGCTACGATCGGAGTCGCGGCGAGCGGCACGAGGCCCCGGCGAAGGGCATCGCGCGAGCGCCACTCGCCGACCTCGTCGCGCGGGTGCACCGGCCCGTCGAACGTCAGCGCGAACGCGGCGTCGAAGTCCGTCGCGCCGCGCGTGTGCACGAACAGCGTCTTGCGGTTGTAGGGCAGGAAGAACATCAGGAACGGGAAGAAGTTCTTCACGACCACCACGTCGGCGCGCCACGGATCGAGCCCGACCTCCGTGTAGAACGATGGCCGCATCACCATGGCCGGGCCCTCGACGATCACGATGCGCAGGTGCTCCACCGCGAGCACGATGCTCCGCAGGAAGCCGTGCCGCTCGTGCTTGCCCGCGATCGTGCCGCGCACCGGCAGCGGCGTGCTGCGCGCCGGATCGAGGCCGCCGCCGATCGCGAGCTCCACGACCTCGCCGACCGCGCGCGGCCACAGCTCCGTCACCGCCGCCGGATCGCGGACGGCCGCGTACGTGAGCAGCCCGCCGCCCTCGGCGAGCAGCGCGCGCAGGAGGTGCGTGGAGTCGCCTGGCGCGCCCGCCGTCACGACATCCGACGCGTCGGCCATCATCACGCACCCGAGCTTGCGGCGGACGCGCGCGCGGCGAGCCGTCGCGATCGCCTCGGTCGGGCCCGGGAACGCCGGCGGCTGCTCGTGGCGACGCTCCCAGCACATCTCGGCCAGCTCGTCGGCGACGCGCTCGGCGTCGGCGCGATGCTCCGCGATCGCGAGCGTCGACCAGCCGAGCCCGGGGTCGTCGTTCCACGGGTGGACCATCAGCGTGGACGCGGCGAGCACCTCGCCGGACTTCTCCGCGCGGCGCATGCGGCGAAACACCGGGCGCATCGGCGCGAGGAAGTCGATCGTCTTGCCGCCGCCGAGGATCATCGGCAGCGAGCGCCACGCGGTGACCGGCCGGAGCTCGCCGAGCGCCATGCCGATCGCGAGCGCGCCCGCCTTCCGGCCGATGCGCGCGTGATCGCGGTGCGGGTTCGTCTGGTAGGCGACCAGCGCGTCGCACGCCTCGACGCGCGCGCGCGTGAGGTTGCCGTGCAGATCGTGCGAGACCACGAGCGGCACGCCGCCGACGGCCGCGCGCACCGAGCGCAGGAGGCGCGTCTCGCAGTCAGCGACGCCGAGCACGCCCATCGCGCCGTGCAGCGCGAGGTAGACCGCGTCGAGCGGACCGGCCGCGCGCAGGCCCTCGACGAGCCGCGCCTCGAGCGCGTCGAAGCACGCCGGCGACAGCGGCCCGCCCGACGAGGCCCAGGCGGACAGGATGGGCACCGGCTCGATCTCGCTCCGCCGCGCCCGCGCCGCCTGCACGAACCCCGCGAGCTCGGCGCGCTTGAAGAACCCCGCGACCTCGGGCCCGTCGCTGGCCGCGCGCAGGAGCTCCTCGCCGACGAGGCGATGGCTCGCGTCGAAGTCGGCGAGCTCGGTCGGCACGGGCGAGAGCGCGTTCGTCTCCTGCATCACGCGCGCGAAGGCGATGCGCTTCACGGCGCGGCCTTGTACATGTCGGCGATCAGCTTGCGGACGTTGCGCGCGACGAGCCCGCGCACCGGCATCTTCGCGGCCATGCCGTACATCGGCGCCGTGCCGCTCTTCGCGAGCCTCGGGTTCCCCCGCACCTCCTCGACCGCCGCCCGCAGGTCGCGGACGTAGTCGTCGACGACCCCCACATGGTTCGCCGTCACGGTCAGGTGGATCGACGCCGGCCGATGCTGCCGGTCGACCGTCCAGCCGCGCGCCTCCATGCGATCGGCGACCGCGAACAGGTCGAGCCCCTCCGTCCCGAACCACCCGAACCACCGCGCCTTGGCGCCGGCAGCGCCGTAGGCCACGATCGTGGCGTCTCCCTGCCCGACGAGCTCCAGCCCGTCGATCCCCGCGATCCCCGCGCGCAGCCGATCCGCCGCGTCCACCGCCGCCCGCGCGAGCCCCAGGTACCCCTCGTCCCCGAGCGCGTGCAACGCCGCCCACGCCGCCGCGACCGGGCCGCCCGGTCGCGTCCCCAGCAGCGTGGGCGACGCATAGATGCCGCCGGGGAAATCCGTGGCCACGAAGATCTGATGCGCCATGTGCTTCACGTCGCGCCACAGCAGGACCGACGCGCCTTTCCCCGCGTACGCGTACTTGTGCAGGTCCGCGCTGATCGACGTCACGCCCGGCACGCGGAAGTCCCAGCGCGGGACCGGCCGCCCGAGCTTCTCGAGCCACGGCAGGACGAACCCGCCCACGCACGCATCGACGTGCATCGGCACGCCCGCGCGCTGCGCCGCCGCCGCGATCGCCGCGATCGGATCGACCACGCCGTGCGGATACTGCGGCGCCGACGCGACCACGCCGATCGTCTGCCACCCGATCGCCTTCGCCATCGCGTGCGCGTCCGCGCGCAGATCCGCGCCCACCGGCACCTTGCGCAGCCGCACGCCGAAGTAGTGCGCGGCCTTGTCGAACGCCGGGTGGATCGTCGATGGCACGACCAGCTCGGGCCACCGGATCCACGGGCGCTCGCGCCGCGCGCGGTCGCGATACGCGGCCACCGCGCACAGGATGCTCTCGGTCCCGCCCGACGTGACCGTGCCGACGACGCTCGGCGGGCCGTTCATGAGCCCCGCCGCGATGGCCACGATCTCGCGCTCCATGCGCCTCAGGCTCGGGAACGCCATCGGGTTGAGGAGGTTCGTGCTGGCGTACAGCGCGTGCGCCTTCGCGACGAGCTCCTCGTGCGCCCGGTGCTCGGGCCCCGCCTTGTAGACGAGCGAGAACACGCGGCCGCCGCGCCAGTCCGTGTCCTTGTCCGCCATCGCCGCGAGCTGCGCGAGGATCGCTTCGGGCGCGAGCGTCTCGATCACAGCTGCGCCTCGATCGAGAGCGTGAAGATGTTGTTCGAGCCGCTGCCCTTGATGTTCGTCGGCGGCGACGTGATCGAGTCGGTGATCGTCGGGACGTCGTACCAGTAGTGGACGTAGCTCGCGCCGAACCGGTAGCGGTCCCACGCGTAGCGCGCGCCCGAGTGCAGGCCGATGTGCGAGAACGACGGCGAGTCGAACGTGATCGTGCTCGGCGGCGCGGGCGAGTGGTCGTACTGCGCGCCCGCCATGAGGTCGAGCGCCGGTGCGCAGTCGAGCCCGTGCACGCGCACGCCCCCGGAGAATTCCTGCGAGTCGTGATAGTTCTTCGTCGTCACCAGCGAGCGCACGAGGAAGATGCCGGTGATCTCCGTGTCCTGCTCCTTGTACTGACGGTAGAGCCAGTAGCGCGCCTCCGCGCCGAGCTCGACGTGCGGCGTGACGTCGAAGTTCGCGCCCGCGAACAGCGCCCACGGCAGGAGCTGGTTCGTCGTCTGCTTGCCGTTCAGCATGTCGCCCGGAACTGGCGCGTCCTGGCTGTACGTCACGTTGACCGGGCCCGACAGCGTCGCGTCGACGCGCCCCGTGAGCGACGCCCCCCACGTCAGCCTCGACGTCGGCTGCCCGAAGACGCCGAGCATCCACGTCGGGGCCCAACCGCTACCGTCGAGCAGGAGCCGCGGCGACTTGCCCGTGAGGCTCTGGATGTCGGCGCCGTTCACGATCGGGAACACGTCGCGCTCGCCATGGATGCGGATGTTGATGACGCCCGCCGACGCCCCGAGCGAGAGCGACGGCGCGAGCCGGTACGCCGCCGCGACCACGGCCTGCGGCGCGACGACGTAGCCGTCGATCAGGTGGTAGTGGGTGACGCCGCCCTCGCTGAACTTCGCGCCCTGCGCGTTGCCGACGAACACGGACGCGCCGATGACGAGCCGGTCCGGGATGATCTCGCCGGTCGCGGCGACGAGGGGGATGACGCCGTACGCGCGGCTCGGCTTGATGGCCTTGTAGTAGCCGTCGGAGTCCGGCAGATCGGCGATGAACTTGTCGCTCTGGTCCCACGTATGCAACGCGAACGAGGTGTGCAGCAGCGAGAGGCCGGCGGAGAGGTAGAGCTTCCAGCCGCGCGACAGAACGAGCCCGGCGGGGTTGTGATAGATGGCCGACGGATCGTCCGGGCGGCCGACGATCGACGCCATGCCGGTGCGCCGAACCCCGACCTCGGGGATCGAAAAGCCACCCGCGCGGGCCGGCGGTCCCATCACGTGGACGGCGACGGCGACGGCGACGGCGACGAGCTTGCGGGTCACGTCTCCAGGTAGCCCGCTCCCCCGCCGCCCGTCCACCGCCGAATCGACGCTGTCAGAATCTATTCGCGGAGCGCGGCCTGGATGACGCTCGGCGCGGGCAGCTTCGCGTCGCGGAACGCGCGCGCCATGGCGATCGCGCTTCCATACCCGACGGCGGCGGCGACATCGCCGATCGACGCGCCCTCCGCCGCCAGCAGCAGCGCCGCCGCGCGGAGCCGCAACACGAGCAGCGCGTCGCGGAAGCCGTCCCCGACGCCGAAGGTCCCCACCAGCTCCTTCGCGTCACGCCCGACCTGCCGCAGCGACATGTCGAGGCTCGCGGCGAGCTGCTTGAGCGACAGCGTCGCGCCGTACGTCGCGTAGAGCGGCTGCAGCGCGCCCCACAGGCGCAGGTAGCGCTCGGGCTCGACGGCGCACAGCGTGGACACGAGCTCCCGGGAGACCGCCTCCGCACCCGCGAGCGCGTCGAGGAGCCGCGCGAGCGCCCCCGCGTCGCTCGGCGTCGCGGCGAGCGCCGACGCCGCGTCCCAGGCCGCTGTCGGCAAGGCGCGCGGGCCCTCGCCGAGGCCGATCGCGGTCCGGACGTACCGGCGGTCGAGGCGAAGCTGGATCGCGACGACGCGGTCGCCATCGGTCCGGAACGTCCGCGACTTCGGGCCGACGCGCTCGAACTCGTCGTCGGCGAGGACGAACACCGCCGGGGCCGTCACGGCCCCGCGCGCGCCGTCGGCCGGGGTCAGCCGCCCCGCGAGCAGCAGGAACACGTGGCCGACGGCCTCGGGCTTGCCCGCCGCCGCCGCCGAGAAGCGCGTATCGAACGCGAGCCTGTCGCGCACGATGACGTGCCCCCGTACCGCGCGCTCGAGGAGCACCGTCGAGCGCACCCCGGCCCCGCCGAGCCGGGTCTCGCTAGCCGCGACGAGCATCGTAAAAAGTCTGTCACGATCCCCGCCGCGATCGGCGCCGGCCGGGCGCCGATTGGCGTCGCCGCGGCGGGATCACGGCTACGCTCGGCGAGTGCCGACGGATGTTGACGCGCTCGCCGCCGAGCTGGCGGCGGTGCGCCAGGAGCTCGCGGGGCGCGGCGGGACATCGCCCGGCTCGAGGCGAGCGAGCAGCGCTATCGCCAGCTGATCGAGGAGCTGCCCGAGCCGGTGCTGGTGCACGTCGACCGCTTGATCGCGTACGCGAACCCGGCGACGGCGGCCGCCCTCGGCGTGGCGAGCGTGGCGGAGCTGATCGGGCGCTCGATCGTCGAGTTCGCGACGCCTCTCACGCGCGCGAAGATCAGCGCGCGGATGGCGGCGTCCGACGGCGGCGTCGTCGATCTCCCGGGGAACACCACCGTCAGCGAGCAGTCCTTCGTGCGCGTCGACGACGGGCGCGAGGTCCACGCGGAGGTCCGCTCGATCGCGTACACGTACGAGGGCCGGGTCGCGACGCTCAGCACCGCGCGCGACATCACGTGGCGCACCGAGACCGAGCACGCGGCCCGCCTCGCCGCGCGCGCGCACGCCGAGGTCGTCGCCGAGCGCGAGCGCCTGGAGCAACAGCTTCGACAGGCGCAAAAGATGGAGGCGATCGGCCGGCTCGCTGGCGGCGTGGCGCACGACTTCAACAACCTGCTCACCGTGATCCTGAGCTACGCCGAGCTCGACTTCGACGCGCTCGCTCCGGACGATCCGATCCGCGAGAACTTCATCGAGATCCAGAAGGCGGCCCTGCGCGCCGTGAGCCTGACGCGCCAGCTCCTCGCGTTCGGGCGCCAGCAGCTCCTCCAGCCGCGGCCGGTCGATCTGGACCACACGCTGCGTGGGATCGCTTCGATGCTGCGGCGCGTGCTCGGCGAGGACATCGAGCTCTCGCTCGTCACGGGCTGCGCTGCGCGCGAGGTGTTCGCGGATCCCGGGCAGATCGAGCAGGTCGTGATGAACCTCGTCGTCAACGCGCGCGATGCGATGCCGACCGGCGGGACGCTGACGCTCACCACCCAGCTCGTCGAGCTCCCCGACGGCCCTCCCTCGGATCCGTTCGCCGCGGAGGCCGGCAGCTTCGCGCGGCTGACCGTCCGCGACACGGGCGTCGGGATGGACGAGGCGACGCGCGCGCGGATCTTCGAGCCGTTCTTCACGACCAAGGCGCTCGGCCACGGCACCGGCCTGGGGCTGGCGACCGTGTTCGGCATCGTCCATCAAAGCGGCGGGCGCGTGACGGTCGCGAGCGAGCCCGGCCGCGGCGCGCGCTTCGACGTGGACCTGCCGCTCGCCACCCGGCCCGCGGGGGGGCCGAGCGAGACCGTCTCCACGACGAGGATCACCGCGGGCACGGAGACGGTCCTCGTCGTGGAGGACGAGGACGCGGTGCGCGTGCTGCTCGGACGGCTCCTGCGGCGCAACGGCTACCACGTGCTCGACGCGCGCGGCGGCGACGAGGCGTTCCGGATCGCGACGGCGTACACGGGCCCGATCGCGCTCCTGCTCACCGACGTGGTGATGCCGCGCATCAGCGGGCCGGAGGTGGCGAAGCGGCTCGTCGCCGACCGCCCCGGCCTCAAGATCCTCTACATGTCCGGCTACACCGACGACACGACGGTGCGGCACGGCGTGCGGCAGGCGGGCGTGGCGTTCGTGCAGAAGCCGATCACGTCGGACGTGCTGCTCCAGAAGGTGCGCGACGTGCTCGATACGGAGAACGCCGGGCTCGTGATCGCGGAGTAGCGCGTGGCGGCGCTAGTATCCGCGCATGGCAGACGACCTCGCGTGGCGCCTCGGCCCCCACCTGCCCGGGCACGAGTACCGGATCTTCAAGACCGCGTTCGTCGACGGGACGCACCCGCGTAACGGCTCGATCAAGCGCTTCTCGCTCGTCGAGGCCACCGACTGGGTCAACGTCATCGCGCTGACCGTCGACCACCGCGTCGTGCTCGTGCGGCAATTCCGCGCCGGCACCGCGCGCGTCTGCCTCGAGATCCCGGGCGGCATGGTCGATCCGGGCGAGGACGCCGCCACCGCCGCCGCGCGCGAGCTCGCCGAGGAGACCGGCTACCGCTCGACGCGCTGGAGCCTCCTCGGGACGAGCCGCCCGAACCCGGCGATCCAGAACAACACGCTCCACAGCTACCTCGCCCTCGGCTGCGTGCAGACCGCGCCGCCCACGCCCGAGGGCAGCGAGGTGATCGAGGTGTCCACGCTCGCGCTCTCCGAGGTCCAGGCGCAGCTCCGCTCCGGCGCGATCGATCACGCGCTCGTGCTCGCCGCGTTCGCGCACCTCGCCCTCGCCCAGCACGCCCTCGTCGCGCCGGCGTAGCGATGCCGGCGTGGTTCGTCTACCTCGCGCGGTGCGCCGACCAGTCGCTGTACTGCGGCATCGCGCTCGACGTCGCGGCGCGCGTGGCCGCCCACGACGCGGGCACGGGCGCGCGGTACACGCGAGGCCGCGGGCCGCTCGCGGTCGTGCTGGTGCGGCGGATGCGCGACAAGGGCCGCGCGCTGCGGCTCGAGCACGCGATCAAGCAGCTCGCGCCGCGCGAGAAGCGTGCGCTCGCCGCGGACCCGACGGGCGTGGAGCGCGTCGTGCGTCAGCTGCGGCCGGCGCGCACGGCCTCGATCCAGCCGAAGCCGAAGCGCGTGTCCGGCTCGAGGTAGTGGCCCTCGCTCCACTCGTTGAGCGACGAGACGAAGACCAGCGGTTCGGCGGCGGGCTGCGCGCGCGCGTACGCACACGCCTGCGCGACGGCCGCGCGAAACGCGGCCGGATGCTCGCCCGTCACGACCGGCCACCACGGGTACTTGTCGGGGCGCGCGGGTCCGAAGTCCGCGCCGCGCGGCGACGCGTCCCAGCCCGGCGAGACGGCCGGGTGGTACGGCAGCCCGGCCCGCGCCGCGATCGCCGGCCACTGCGCGGCGCGGATCGCCACGCGCTCGGCGTAGTCCTGCAGGAACGCGCCTTTCCAGTCGGGGAGCAGCACGTAGTTCGTGACGCTGTCGAAGCCCAGCGCGCGCACCTGGCCGATCCACGCGTCGTTCGGCTCGATCGCGGCGAGATGGACGGGCGGCAGCCCCGCGCGGTGCAGCATCTCGCGCGCGCGGGTGATCGCGATGCGCGCGCCGTCGGCGCCGAGCTCCTGCAGGAGAACCGTCGAGTCGAAGATCGAGAAGTACGCGGCGCCGCCGACGCGCAGGTAGTTGTCGCGCACGAAGTAGCGCTCGGCGACGTAGCGCACGAGCGCCACGAAGTCGTCCACGTCCGACGGCACGAGGCGATCGGCCTCGATCACCGGCGTGTCCGCCCGCCGGACCGGCAGCACGCGCCGCGGCATGCGGTTCGCCCACATCAGCGCGAACGGAGCCGCCTGCCCCTCCGGCGAGCCGAGGTAGCCGAGGTCGAGCGCGTCCTGGAACACGCGCTTGCCGCGACACCAGAAGAAGCCGTACACGAGCCCGTCGATGCCGTGCTCGCGGCACAGCGTCACGCGCCGGCCGACCTCGTGCGGATCGCGGTCGTCGTAGCGGCCCCACAGCGGGACGCGCGGTTGCGCGTGACCGGCGAAGCGCGGCGTGCACTCCGCGACGAGGTCCCACTCGGTGAAGCCAGGATAGAACGACGCGTCGCGCTCGGGGATCGGGTGCCAGCCCGGGTACACGTACGCGAGCACTCGCACGCCGCAGCCTAGCGCGAGCTCGCGAGCGCGTCTCATGTCAGCGCAGCGCGAGCGTCCGGCCGTGCCACTCGGCGCTCGCCCACCGCTTCGCGCGGCCGGTGCCGGCGAGCGTCGTCGAGGCGTGCTCGACGGCCAGGGTCGCGAGCTGCACCGTCTCGTAGCTCTTGCGCACGACGCCATCGGCTCGCGCCTCGCGCACCAGCAGCGCGCGCGCGCCATCGGGCGACCAGCCCGCGAGCTCCACGTAGCCGCGATCCGGCCCGTCCGTCGACGGCGCGAGCACGTCCACCATCCAGCCGCCATCGGCGCCGCGCCGGAACATCCACAGCTCGAGCCAGCCCGGCAGCGGCTCCACGGCCACGACCGCCGCCGCGGCGCCCTTGCTCGCGCGCAGCGACGCCGGCCACACGTGGCCGTGCGTGCACTTCGGCACCGACGCCGGGCCCTGCTTCGGCACGACGCTGACGCACGTCTCGCCGGCCTCCCCCGCCGTCAGCTCCAGCGCGAGCCCCGGCACCACGGCCGCCGGCAGCGCGGCCCAGCGCGACGCCGCCACCGCGATCGCCGACGCCGCGTAGGTGGCCTCGTCGTCCTCGGCCAGCTCGTCTTTGTCGACGCGCGCGAACGCCGAGACCGCGGCCTCCGCCCGCTTCGCCGCCGCCGCCGGATCGCCCTTCATCGCATCGGCCCACGCGAGCTGCGCGCCGATCTCCGCGCGCCGCACGCGCAGCTGGTTGCCGACGGGCCCGCCCACGCGCACCGGGTCCACGCGCTCGAGCAGCGCCAGCCGCGCCTCGTCGCGCGCCGCCCGCTCCGTCGCCCCGAGCCCCATCGGCTCGCAGCCCGGCTCGGTCAGCGCGAGCACAGCCGTCGCCGCGTCCGCCACGCCCGGCCCGAGCGCGAGCCCGGCGTGGAACGCCGACCCGTCGTAGCAGATGCGCGCGCCGTCGGGCTGCTCGACGCTACCGAGCACGACGCCCCAGCTCCGCGCGACCTCGATCTGCTCGGCCGCCGCCGCGTCGCCACCCGTCGCCGACGCCCGCCGCGCGAGTCGCTCCGCCATCATCCCCAGCTCGATCATCAGCGGCGCGTCGATCGCGCCCTTCGGCGCGACCTTGAGATAGAGAGCGGCGTACGCGATGCCGAGCGACTCCTGCCCCGGCGTGTCGCGCAGGAAGTCCACGACCGCGCGCACGGCCGGCGCGGACGCCTCCTCGAGCTCGACCTGCTTCACCGTCTTCGCCGCGATCCAGCCGCCGCGCTCGTGGCGGTGGTCGTAGACCTTGAGCCAGCCCTTCTTGTCGCCGCGCACCTCGAGCCAGTCGCCCTTCCACAGCACGGCTTGCTGGGCCGCGGTGCGGTCCGCCGTCGCCCGGAGCGCGACGTGATCGCCGATCACCACCGCCGCTGTCACGCAGGCCGCCAGCACTATTCGCTACCCGCCGGCACCGGCGCCGGGACCGCCGCGCCGCCGCCGCCGCCACCGCCGCCGAGCAGCCCGCTGGCGAAGAAGCCGTTCGTGTTCGGGGGCGCGATGATCACCTGGATCTTGTCGCCGAGCTTGTCGGCGAGGGTCTTCTGGATGAGCAGCGGGTTGCCCTTGAGGAGGGCCGCCTCGCGCGCCATCTGCTCGGTGGTCGCCTTGCCGGTGACGTCGAGGCGATACGCGTCGCTATCCGCGAGCTTGCGCCGCGCGTCGGACTCGCCGCCGGCCTCGATGCGGCGCGCGTCGGCGTCGCCCTCGGCCACCTTGATGCGCGTGACCTTGGCCGCCTCGGCCTCGAGCCGCTTCTCCTCGATCTCCTTCTCCTTGAGCGGCAAGATGTGGATCATCGCCTCCTCCTGCGCCTTCGCCGCGATGACGGTCTCGTTGCCGGCCGCGGTGGCGGCGGTCTCGCGGCGGACCTTGTCGGCCTGGGCCTCGAGATCGGCCTGCTTGATGCCTTTCTCCTTGAGCTCGAGCGTGTACTTCATCTTGTCCGACGCGAGCTCCTCGTTCAGGAGCGCCTCGAGGCCGGCCTTGTACTGGACCGGCAGATCGATGCTGCCGATGGCGACGGCCTTGATCACGATGCCCTCGGGCTCGAGCGTGGCGCGCAGCTCCTCCTCGAGGCCTTTCTGGATCGGCGCGCGCGCCGTCGCGAAGATCTCGCGGACGGTGTGCATCGCGAACGCGCGGTGGAGCGCCCCGTCGACGGTCGGCTGGACGAGATCATGCTCGAGCTCCTCGGGGCGGAGGCGCGCCGCCATCGACATCCTGGCCGGGTCGAGCGCCCAGCGGACCGAGACGTCGACGCCGAGCGAGAGGCCCTCGATCGACTGGAACGCGCCGGTGCCGGTCGCCTTCGCCGCGTCGTCCGGCCGATAGACCTGGTCGTGGAGCGGGTAGGTCCGGAATTCGTGCATGCCGGGGATGGCGAACGCCCAGCCCTCGTCGAGAATGGCCATGCCGCCGGTCATGCGGTTGACGCGCACGGCCGCGGTCCCCGCCGGGATCGAGCGGATCGGCCGCGCGAGCACGAACGCCGCCGTCGCCGCCCCGAGCGTGAGGACGGCCAGCATGCGGCGCCCTCGCTTGCTCTGCAGCATCTCGATCACGCCGAGGGTCGCGGCGAGCCCGGTTGCTTTCACGAGCGTTCCGACTTTGAACAGTCCTGCTTTGATCGTCGTCCACATAGGTGATGCGGTGCCTCCGCATCGCGCCACTGCATCGCGCGAGCCACGCGCCGCGCCGACGACGCGCGCGCATGCGTGCCTGCCGCGACACACCCCGCGTGTCAAATCGGGCGCACGATCGCCGCGCGGGCGGTGCGTCACATGTGATGTGATGCGCGCGATGCCGCCCAAGACCTCGTGCCCCGTCACGCTCTCCCAGTTCCTCGCGAAGGCCGAGCCGATGAAGGTCACGATCAACGGCCAGGACATGCTCGCCGAGGTGAAGCAGTTCTCGACCGGCAGCTTCGGCTGGTACATGAACGCGAAGCTCGCGCTCACGATCGACGGCAAGATGGTGTCCGTCCAGATCGGCATGAACATGCCGCTCGTCGGCAGCAAGGACGCCGACCGCGGCGAGGCCGTCGCAGGCGCGCCCGCCGCGCCTACGGCTTCGACCGAGGAGTAGCTCTGCTCGAGGACAGCGGCATCTGCCCGGCCTGCCGGCGCGTCCTTCGGCTCGGCGCGCCGTGCCCCGTCGATGGTCGCGCGCCCCTCGACGCCCGCGAGCCGGCCCAGCGCGCGGCGCTCGTGGATGCGATCTGGGGCGCGCCCGAGGCCCGGACCGCGCTCCTCCACGCCTCGCAACGCCGGGCCCCGCCGCGCGCACGGGCCGGGCTCGTCGCGGCGTCCGTATGGATGATGCTCGGGTGGCTGACCGCGCTGCCCACGTCAGCGGTGGTGGTGCTCGCGGTTGCCATCGCCGGCTTCGCCGCGCTGCTCGCCGGGCGCGCGCGCCTGCGCCTGCTGCCAGGCGGGGCCGCCGCCATGCCGACGCCCGCGCGCTACGCCGCCGGCGTGATCACCGCCGCGGACGAGCTCCTGGCGCCGGGCAGCGGGACGCCGAGCGCCGCGTGGGTGGTGGAGCTCCATCAGGACACGAACCAGGTCACGCGCGTGACGCTGCGCGTGGGGCGGACGGCCGGGATGCTCCTCGTCCTCGACGGCGGTGCGCACGTGCGCATCCCGCCGGGGCCGCTCTACCTGGACGGCACGCCGCCGCAGCTCGGCGACCTCGAGCACTCGCTGGAGGACCTCCTGAACGCGCTCGATCCCGCGCGGTCGCGTCACGACGCGTGGCCGTTATTCCCGTTCAACGTGGTCGCCGAGCAGACGCTCCACATCGGCGACCGCGTCGAGGTGTTCGGCGAGCTCGCGCCGGTGTTCGTCGCGGGAGCCACCGCGCCGCTGTATCGCGACGCGCCATCGACCGAGCTCGCGCCGGTCGGCGTGCCCGTGCTGCGCCTCCGAGCCTGAGCCTGCGTTCGTCGCGGGCGATCTCCTCCGGTCAGGCGCCGGCGGCGGAGCCGACAAGCCGCCTGCGCCCGCGGTCCGCGCGCGGCGCTCTCCGCCGGACAGGCGCCGGCGGCGGAGCCGACAAGCCGCCTGCGCCCGCGGTCCGCGCGCGGCGCTCTCCGCCGGACAGGCGCCGGCGGCGGAGCCGACAAGCCGCCTGCGCCCGCG
>JANXOM010000244.1 GCA_025353585.1 Deltaproteobacteria bacterium | reverse complement strand
GCTCGTCGGGCTCCTCGGCGCGAGTGCCCCGACGTTCGTGGTCGGCTCGCTGCTCGTCTGGCTCGGCGCGTTCCACTTCGGCTGGTTCCCGATCGCGGGATACGGCGACGGCGGCGTGCTCGATCGCCTCTGGCACCTCGCCCTGCCCGCGCTGGCGCTCGCGGCCGCCGGCACCGCGTACTACGCGCGCGCCGTGCGCACGGAGCTCGGCGAGGCGCTCGACGCCGATCACGTCCGGACCGCGCGGGCCAAGGGCCTGTCCGAGCGGCGCGTGGTGCTCCGCCACGGGCTCCGTGGCGCGCTCGGGCCGCTCGTCACGATCGCGGGGCTCGATCTCGGCGGCCTCCTCGGCGGCGCGGTGATCGCCGAGTCGATCTTCGCGTGGCCCGGCCTCGGCCGCGAGCTCCTCGTCGCCTCGACCGAGCTCGACGTACCCGTGATCCTCGGCATCGTCCTCGTGGGCGCGCTCGCGATCAGCCTCGCGAACCTCGCGGCGGACCTCGTCGTTCTGGCCCTCGACCCGCGGACGCGCGGCGGTTGACGCCGCCGCCGAGAGGTCTGCGGTGCTCGCGGCTCGCGGCTCGCCCCCGGTGTCAGCGTGGTGCGGCAGCAACGACGACGCCGTTGCTCGGCCGCCGGCATCGAGGCGGTCCGGGGACGGAAGCGCAGCCGGGCGCGGGCGCGCGAGCTCACCCGCGCCGGCGCCGTGACCGAGGCGGCAGCCGCGAGCGTCCTCGAACGTCTTTCGCGACGGGCGCGACGGGCGCGACGGGCGCGACGGGCGCGACGGGCGCGACGGGCGCGACGGGGGCACGATCTCGACGCAGGGGTCGCGGCGCGCCTCCTCGTCCGGCGGCGAGCAGCGCGGCTTGCCGCGGCTGGCGTGGTGAGACCGGAGGGGACCGCGTCGGCAGGCCGCGAGCTCGACGGGTGTCGCGGTGAATCGCGCTAGGGTGCCGTGATGGTACGCGCCAAGCGCGACGTCGATCGACGCGTTCGACGCTCGCGACAGCAGCTCCACGAAGCGCTCGTAGCGCTCATCCTCGAGCACGGGTGGGATCGGGTCACGGTGCAGGCCGTGTGCGGTCGTGCCGGCGTGGGGCGGTCGACGTTCTACGTGCATTTCGCGGACAAGGAAGACTTGCTCGTCGGTGGGCTGGAGCATGTCCGCGACGATCTCCGGCGCCATCGCAGAGCAATGAAGAAGCCGCCGCCGTTCGCGTTCGTGACGGGCCTCATCGCCCATGCCGACGGCTCGCGCCGACTGTTCCGCGCGGTGATCGGCAAGCGTGCCGGGGTCGCCGTGCAGCGTCGGTTTCGCGAGGTGGTGGGCGAGTTGATGACCGAGGAGCTCCGTGGTCAGGGCACCAGCGAGAGGTTGCTCGGCGTCACGAGCCGGTTCCTCACAGGTGCGCTCGTCGAGTTGCTGTTCGCGTGGGTCGAGGGCAGGGACCGCGCGCCGGCCTCGGAGGTCTACCGGCAGTTTGTCCAGCTCGCCGGGCCGGTCACCCGCGCCACGCGCTGATGCGCGGTCCGCAAAGCGGGGCAGTCGCCTGGGATGTGTCCAGGACTGCAGACTTCGCCACGCCGCTAGATTGCCGCGCCGAGCGTCGGTCGCTATCCGAGGAGTGAAGGAGAAGCTCCATGACTCATTCGCTCATCTTGCTCGCCGCGATCGCCGCGTTGCCCGCTTGCCACGACGGCCTCCACGGCTCCCGGCCCACGCCGGAGGCCGTGACAACCGTACCCGCGCCAAAGGAACCGATGACCGAGATCGCGATCGCCGTTCCGATCGCACCCGGAAAGACAGCCGCATGGCGGTCCGCGCTCGATCAGCTACTCGGGCCGCGTTACGCGGAGTACGAGTCGTCGCGACAGCGCTTCGGTCTCACGTCGCAGACCACGTTCCTCCAGAAGACGCCGATGGGCGACTTCGCGCTGATCCACCTGACCGGTCCTGACGTTCACGCGTCGTTCCACGCGATGTCGAGCAGCCGGGAGACGTGGGACGTGAAGTGGCGCGAGCTGACGCTCGATCTGCACGGTATGGACTTCGCGCAAGGCGAGCGGGTGTTGCCGAAGGTCGTACCGGCCTTCTCCATGGAGGCTGGAGAGACCGCGGGGGCGAAGCCGTTCATGTTCCTCGCGCCCCTCGCGCCCGGGGCCGCAGATCGGATCCGCGCGCTGGCGGGCGACGTCATGGGGCCCCGCCAGGCCGACTACGTGCACGCACGCGCGGCGATCGGCGTCCGTCGCGAGGCGGTGTTCCTCGAGTCGACGTCGATGGGTGATGCGATCGTCGTTTACTGGCTCGCGGACGATCCGGCAGCGAGCCTGAAGCAACTCGGGAGTTCGACCGATCCGTTCGATCGATGGTTGCGCGGTGAGGTCGAGAAGCTTCACCCGATCCCGGTGGACGCGATCACCAGGATCGCGAGTGGCAACACGCTGATCGCGCAGTATCCGAAGTAGTTACCTGGGCTCGAGTGTGAGCTGCCAGCGCGAGATGGTGATTCCATCCGGGTGGGCGTCATGGCCTCGTCGTCGACGAGCAGGTGGCCCGAGGTCCTCGGTGCCGGCGCCGGGCGGGCTCGCTCGAGTGGGGCGGCTCGGACACCCTCGTCGCCCGTGATCGACCCGGAGTCGACTGGCTGCGATCTGCGCCCGCGTCCGGCCTTCCCGGAGCTGAGCGTCGCCGCTACTCGCCGTCGAGCGCGCGGTCCGAGCGCGAGGCGCGCCGCTGCTCCATCCCGAGCCCGGCGAGCTTCTTCCGCAGCGTGTTGCGATTGAGCCCCAGGATCGACGCCGCCTTCAGCTGGTTGCCGCCGGTGTGGGCGAGGACCAACCCGAACAGCGGCCGCTCGACGCGCGCGACGACCTTGTCGTAGAGGTCATGCACCGGATAGCCGTCGATGCGCGCGAGCAGGCCCGCGAGCTTGGCGGCGACCATCTCCTCGAACGCGAGGTCCTCGAGCGGCACGCGCGACGCGACGACCGGCAAGACCTCGTCGACATCGCCCGCCTCGATCTTCGCCCGCGCGACGCGAACGACGAGCCGGCGCGCGATCGACTTGAGCTCGCCGACGTTGCCCGGCCACGGGTATGCGGCGAGGCGGGCGTGCGCGCGCGCCGACACGGCTTGCGCGCCACGGCCGATCTCGCGGCTGTAGTGTTTGACCCAGCGCTCGAACAGCGCTGGCAGGTCATCGCCGCGGTCGCGCAGCGGCGGCACGACGATGCAGCGCGCGGCGAACAGGTCGTACAGCTCGCGGGAGAGGATCTTCGCGTCGACCGCGCGCTCGAGATCGAGATCGCCGGTGGCGACGACCTGGACCGCAGCGCCGTCGTCCCGGATCGCGCGCCGCAGCGTCTTCTGCGACGGGCCCGACAGGTCGCTCATGTCCTTCACGAGGAGCGTCCCGCCGCGCGCCGCGCGCAAGGCTAGCTTCGCCCGAGCGCACGCGTCGTCGCCCGGCGCGCCTGCGACGTCCGTGCCCTCGAAGCTCGGCCGCACGGCCACGAAGCGCCCGCCGCCGCGCGGGCCCTGCTGGTGGAGCACGCGCGCGACCAGCTCGCGGCCCGTGCCGTGCTCGCCGCAGATCAGGACCGGCGCTCCGCCATCGGCGTAACGCGCCACGTCGGCGACCACGGCTCGCATCGCCGGGCTCTCCGCGACGAGGAAGTCGTTGGCCCGGACGCCCGCGCGGAGCAAGCTACGCGGCCTCGTCGGCAGCGGCGTCCTCGCCGTCCATCGAGCGGCGCTCGCCCTCCGGCGGCAACCCCAGGCGGTCCTGCCGGTCGATCAGGCGCGCGAAGAACTCCTCGACGAGCACGCGGGCGCCCGCGAGATCCTTCGTCTCCCAGACCGCGAGGCGCAGCGCGTTGCACCCGTACAGACCGCGCGCGTACCAGGCGCAGGCCTTGCGGACCTCGTGCAGCGTGCGCGGGCCGCTCTTGAGGCGCTCGATCAGCGCGACGTGCTTGCGAAACACCTCGAGGCGCGACGCGAGGCTCGGCGGCCCCGGGTCGGGGCGGCCGGCCGTGATCTCGCGGAGGCGCTCGAACAGCCACGGGTTGCCGAGGGCGCCGCGGCCGATCATGACGGCGTCGCAGCCCGTCTCGGCGCGCATGCGGAGGTAGCCCTCGATGTCGACGACGTCACCGTTACCGACGACCGGGATGTGCGCGGGCACGGCGTCGCGGACGCGCTTGATGATCGCGTTGTCGCTCTTGCCGGAGAAGCCCTGCGTGCGCGTGCGGCCGTGCACGGTGATCATCTTCGCGCCGGCGTCGACGAGCGCGCAGGCGAACTCCGGCGCGTTCAGGTTGTCCTGGTTCCACCCGGCGCGGTGCTTGACCGTGACCGGGATGTTTGCCGGCACGGCATCGACGACGACCTTGACGAGGCGCGCGGCCATCGCCGGCTCGCGCATGAGCGCCGAGCCACACTCGCCGGCCACGACGCGCTTCGCCGGGCAGCCCATGTTGATGTCCACGAGCGACGCGCCGATCGCGACGGCCATGCGCGCGGCCTCGCCCATCGGGCCCTCTTCGCGGCCGAAAATCTGGACGCCGAAGCGGCGGCCGTCGAGCGACGCCGTCATCTTGCCCGCGGTCTTCTTGTCGCCGACCGCGAGCGCGTGCGCCGAGAGAAACTCGGTGATCGTGAAGCCGACGCCGAGCTCTTCCGCCACCGTGCGAAACGGCAGATCCGTCACGGCCGCCATCGGAGCGAGGATGACGGGCGTCTCGATGAGGAGGTCGCCGACGCGCATGGGCTAGCTTGTACAGCATGCTCGGGCCGGCGTCGACGGCCAACTCGTCGTCTGGTACAGCTCGGCGGACCCCGTGGAGGAGCCGCTCGAAATTGCCTCGAAGGGCATGTTCACCCGCAACGTGACGATGGACGCGGCGGGCATCCGGCGGGGCGGCTTGCACCTCGCCTGGGACGATGTCGACCACTATTTCTACGACCTGGACGACTGGCGCAAGCGCGGCGACTTCATCCTGGTCGCCAAGAGCGGGAAGAGCGGGAAGAGCGGGAAGAACCTGGTCGTGGAGCCGATCTTCGACCATTGGTCGCTCGCGGCCGAGCACATTCTCGCGGCGCTGCACCCGAGGCTCCGCGCCGAGCCGTACTACGCGCCGTTCGCGATCACCGGGGACGTCCTCGAGCGCGGCGGCACGCGCATCGCGCTCGCCGACATCGCGCGGGTCGAGCTGGCGGCGGTCGGCTACAACGTCGGCCTGTTCGTGCACCCGCGGGCCGGACGCGAGTGGGAGCGAACGGGCTTCGCCGAGGTCGCGAACCTGTGGCTGTTCCTCGAGGACCTGGTCGCGCACGGCGTGGCCGTGCGGACCGAGCTCGACTTCCACCTGCCGCCACCGCTATTCCCGCTCGTCGCCCACATGGCGGCCGCGCCGAGCCTGCCCGCGGCCCGGCTCGTCCCCTAACCCGGGGACGCTGTCAATTTTGTCAACTCCAGGTTCTCGTCAGTCTCGAGCAATTTCCGCTAGTTGATCGGGGTCGCTGTCACGTTTGTCAACTCTTGCTCCGAGCCCGCGGTTGTCCGGTATCCGGACAATGTTGATGCTCGTGCTGGCACCGTTACTAGAGTTGACAAACTTGACAGCGTCCCCAGGTAAGTAG
>JANXOM010000207.1 GCA_025353585.1 Deltaproteobacteria bacterium | reverse complement strand
GCCGAGCAGCGCGAGGGCGGGGAGGGCGCGCAGCCGGCGGACCACCGGGGCGGCCGCGGGCGCGTAGGCCGCCGCGATGTACGGCAGGAGCGAGCGCGCGTCGGCGCCGCGGAGGAGGCGCACCGCGAGCCAGTCGCGCGCGGAGACGGGCCAGCCGTGCGTGACGCGGGCGGCGGGCGCGGCGCGGATCGCGATCCCGGCGGCGCGCAGCTGCAGCGCGAGGACCTGGCACTGGCCGTGGAACATCGGAGCGATCACCGGGAACGGGTAGGTCGCGAACACCGCGCGCGCGAAGGCGACATTGTTGGCCCAGAAGTGGCGGACGGTGTCGGGGGCGCCGGCGGCAAAGTGCGGAAAGTCGAACAGGTTGCCGAGCTCCGCGAGCGGGCCGGGATAGCCGGTGTGCCCGGCGACGACGAGCGCCTCGCCGCGCGTGATGGGCGCCGTCAGCGCCGCGAGCCAGCCCGGGTCTGGCTCGGTATCTCCGTCGAGGAACACGACGATCTCGCCGCGCGAGGCGCCGAAGCCGCGGTTCTTGTGCTCGTAGAACCCCGCCTCGGCGGGGACCTCGAGCCACGTGAGCGGGCGGGCGTACTCGCGGGCGAGCGGGGCGCGGTCGGCGGCGGAGAGGCCGGCGTGCGTGATGATCAGCTCGACGTCGTCGGCGGGGAGCTGGGTCGTCAGCGCGCGGAGCTGGCGACGGAGCGTGGAGAGCGCGCCGTCCGGACGCGGACGAGGTTCCACGTCTCGAGCATCACGGAGATCACGACGCGCGCTCCATCACCACGGGGCGCGCGGCCACGACGCGCTCGTAGATGTCCCACGTCGAGCGGACGGCGCTCGCGAGATCGTAGCCGGCCGCGTGGTGCCGCGCGGCGGCGCCCATGCGCAGGCGGCGCGGCGCGTCGTCGAACAGGCGGCCGAGCGCGCGCGCGAACGCGGCGGCATCGCGGCCGTCGCAGATATCGCCGGTGATGCCCTCGCGCACGTGCTCGTGTGCGGCGCCGGCGGCGGCCACGACGACCGGCAGTCCGCTCGCGGCCGCCTCGACGACGACGTTGCCGAAGGTCTCCGTCTCGCTCGGGAACGCGAAGACATCGGCCGAGGCGAAGAGCGTGGCGAGCTCGGCGCCGTGGCGCGGGCCGACCTGGATGATCTTCGGGCCGACCGCGCCGCTCGCGTACGGGCCATCGCCGACGACGAGGAGCGTCGCGTGGGGGTGCGTCGCGTGCACGAGGCGCCACGCGGCCACGAGCGTATCGAGGTTCTTCTCCCGCGAGAGGCGGCCGACGTAGAGCGCGACGGGGCCGGCGCCGACGTCGTGGGGAGCGAGCGCGGCGCGGTCCCGATGGGCCGGATGGAACAGCTCGAGGTCACAGCCGCGCGCGACGCGCTGGATCTGCGCGGTCGGTACGCCGAGCGACCCGAGGCGGGCCTCCACGGCCGCGCTCGGCGCGAGGCAGAGCTCGGCCTGCTGGTAGAACCAGCCGACGATCGGCGCGACGAGCTCGCGCAGGAACGGCATGCCGGTCATGTGCGCGGCGTAGTCGGCGACCTCGGTGTGGTACTGGGCGATGACGGGGAGGCGGAGCATGCGCGCGGCGATCAGGGCCGCGATGCCCATCGGGCCCGGGGTCGCGACCTGCACGAGGTCGGCGTTGCGCGAGAGATAGCCGACGAGCGCGGGCAGGTCCGGGACGCTCCATGTCATCTGCGCGTAGAACGGCAGCTGCGCCGACAGCGCGGCGGGGATGCGCACGACCTCGTCGGCGATCGGCTGCGCGCGGGCCGGCCCGACGAGCGTCACGGCGTGGCCGGCGCGGGTGGAGGCCGCGGCGAACCGGCGCAGGCCGATCGCGATGCCGTTGATGTCGTCGAGGGTGTCGGACACGATGGCGACGCGAGTGCTCATGCTCACGTGACCCGCCGACCGCGCCGATCGCAGCCCGGCCGCTGCCCTTTGCCGCGCGCTGCCCCGCGGTGCCCGCATCCACCCGGATTAACCGCGGTTCATCTGGCGTGCGCGTTATTTCTTCTTCTCCGCCGCGCGCTGCGCCTGCAACTCCACGAAGCGCTTGCCCATGCCGGTCTCGAACCCGGAGTCGATGGGCTCGTAGATCGTCTCGCCGGCGAGCTCGTCGGGCAGGTAGTCCTCGGGCACGTAGTGGCCCGTGAAGTCGTGCGGGTACTTGTAGTTCTCGCCGTGGCCGAGCGCCTTCGAGGACGCATTGCTGCCGGGTCGCAGCCGCGCGGGCACGGGCAGCGCCCCGCGCTCCCGCACGAGCTTGCGGGCCGCCGCGTACGTCGTCAGCGCGCGGTTGCTCTTCGGCGCCAGCGCCAGGTAGATCACGGCCTGCGTCAGCGGCAGCACGCCCTCCGGCAGCCCCACGAGCTCCACCGCCTGCAGCGCGCTCACCGCGACCACGAGCCCCTGCGG
The DNA here is from genome assembly GCA_025353585.1 of Deltaproteobacteria bacterium. Classification (GTDB taxonomy): domain Bacteria; phylum Myxococcota_A; class Polyangia; order Haliangiales; family Haliangiaceae; genus JABFXX01. Next base: position 988 of record JANXOM010000207.1, on the reverse strand, counting down.
GTCGGCGTTCCCGACGTCCTCGCTCGCGAAGATCACCATCCGCCGCAGCACGAAGCGCGGGTCCTCGCCCGACTCGAGCATGCGCGTCATCCAGTACACGGCCGCGTCGGGATCCGAGCCGCGCATGCTCTTGATGAACGCCGACACGACCCCGTAGTGCTCGTCGCCCGCCTTGTCGTAGAGCAGGCTCTTGCCCTGCGCGGCCTCCGCGACGTGCTCCGCCATGATCGCGGGCGAGGCCGCGCGCGCCGCGAGATCCCCCGCGACCTCCAGAACCGAGTACAGCCGCCGCGCATCGCCGCTCGCCGCGCTCACGAGCTGCGCCGTCACCTCGTCGCTGATCGCGAAGTGCAGCGCGCCGAGCCCGCGCTCGTCATCGGCCAGCGCGCGCGCGACCAGGCCCGAGAGCTCGGGGTCCGACAGCGCCTCGAGCCGCACGACGCGGCAGCGCGACAGGAGCGCGGCCACCACGCCGAAGCTCGGGTTCTCCGTCGTCGCGCCGATCAGCGTGACCGTGCCCGACTCGACGTGCGGGAGCAGCGCGTCCTGCTGCGTCTTCGAGAACCGATGGATCTCGTCGATGAAGAGGAGCGTCCGCGCGCCGAACTGATCGCGCCGCGCCGCCGCCTTCGCGATGGCCTCGCGCACCTCCTTCACGCCCGCCTCCACCGCGGACAGACCGATCAGCTCGGCCAGGAGCGTCTCGCCGAGCAGGCGCGCGAGCGTCGTCTTGCCGCTCCCCGGCGGCCCCCACAGGATGAGCGAGGGCACGGCGCGCCCCGGCGCCAGGTCGGACAGGATCCGGCCGGGGCCCACCAGGTGGGTCTGCCCGACGATCTCGCCCAGCGTTCGCGGGCGCATGCGCTCCGCGAGCGGCTGCCCGACCTGCCGCTTCTTCGCGCTCTGGGCGAACAGGTCCACGCGGGGTGGATACCGCAACCCCGGGGATCGCGCGAGGTTACCCGTGACACACGGTTCTCCTGGCAAC
>JANXOM010000206.1 GCA_025353585.1 Deltaproteobacteria bacterium | reverse complement strand
CGATCGTCGTGATCCCGAGGTCGCGTTGGATCGAGCGAATGAGATCGTCGATGCGCCGGGTGTTGGGCGGATCGAGGCCCGCGGTCGGCTCGTCGAAGAGCACGACCTCGGGCTCGAGGGCGAGGGTGCGGGCGATCGCGGCTCGCTTCCGCATACCGTCGGACAGGTCGGCGGGATAGCGATCGGCGTCCGCCTCCATGTAGACCTGGGCGAGGCGCGTTCTCGCCTCGGTGGCGGCGGCGCGCTCCGAGAGGCCACCGTGGACGCGCAGCGGGAGCGCCACGTTCTCGGCGAGCGTCATCGAATCGAAGAGGGTCGAGCTCTGGAACACCATGCCGAGGCGCTTCCGGAGCGGGGCGTACCGGCGCTCGGGGAGCTGATCGATGCGCGCGCCGTCGAACCAGATCTCGCCGGCGTCGACGCGGAGGAGGCCGACCAGCAGCTTGATCGTGACGGACTTGCCGACGCCCGACGTGCCGATGACGTAGAGGATCTCGCCGCGCGCGACGGTGAGGTCGATCCCGCGCAGCACGGGCGCGCCGCCGAAGGCCTTCGTGACGCCGCGCAGCTCGATGTACCCGCGCGCGGCGGTCACAGATCACCGCCGGTCACCCACAGCGCGGCGGCCGAGATCACGAAGTCGAGCGCGATGACGGCGAACGAGCTGCCGACGACGGCGGCGGTCGTGGCCCAGCCCACGCCCTCGGAGCTGCCGCGCGCGCGCAGACCGCAGAAGCCCGCGACGATCGGGATGGCGGCGCCGAACGCGACGGCCTTGAGGACCCCGATCGCGACGTGGCGCGGACGCACGAGGCTGATGTCGAAGTACAGGCTCGGGTTGACGGCGAACGAGCGCCACGCGGTGAGGCCGCCCGCGCCGTACATCACGAGGGTCCCGATGACGGTGAGGACGACCGTCATGAGGACGGAGGCGATGAAGCGCGGCACGATCAGATAGTCGACGGGCAAGACGCCGCTCATGCGCAGCGCGTCGATCTGCTCGGTGACCTTCATCGAGCCGAGCTCGGCCGCGATGCCGGCGCCGACGCGCGTCGCCAGCATCATCGCGGTCAGCGTCGGCCCGAAGTCCGAGATGACGAGGCGGATCATCTGGCCGCCCACGGTGGAGTAGTCGCCGGTGACGCGGGAGAGCTGGAGGCACGCCTCGAACGTCACGACCATGCCGATGAAGCCGAGCGTCACGATGACGAAGCCGAGCGACCGGTTCCCGATGTGGAACATCTGGCGGCCGAGCTCGCCGCGCGGCGGGCCCGCGTGGTCGCGGCGCCGGGCGAGCGCCCGCCCCAGGCCCGCGATCGTCGAGACGTACAGCCGCCACAGGTCGCGGGCGGCCCGGAGTCGATCGAGGGCCGCGGCCCCGACGCGCTCGACAGGGCCGCTCACGGCGCGCTCACATACGTGACGAAGAAGTCGAGGACGAGGATCGATACGGCAGACGCGACGACGGCGGCGTTGACCGCGCGCCCGACGCCGACCGTCCCGCCGCGGACCGACACCCCGAAGTAGCAGCTCGCGATCGCGATGGCGCCGCCGAAGGCAAGCGACTTCCACACGCCGTGGAGGAAGTCGGCGGGCTCGAGGTTGTCCGCGAAGCTGTGAAACAGCGTCGACCACTCGATGTCGAGCATGAGGCGCCCGACGACCGCGGCGCCGCCGATCGCGACGGCGTCGCCGATGACGGTGAGGACCGCGAGCATCGCGATCATCGACAGCACGCGCGGCACGATCAGGTAGCGGATGGGATCGATGGCGAGCGCGCGCAGGCCGTCGAGCTGCTCGGTGACGGTCATGGTGGCCAGCTCGGCCGTGGTGTTCGCGCCCACGCGGCCGGAGAACATCAGCGCGATCAGGATCGGCCCGATCTCGCGGAGGACGGCGTAGCCCGCGCCCCAGCCGGCGAGCGAGGTCGCGCCGAGCTTCTTCACGAACGGCCCCGACTGCAGCATCATGAGCGCGCCAGCGAAGAACGCGGTCAGGACGACGATCGGCACGGAGCGGTTGCCCATCTTGTGGAGGTTCTTCGCCAGCTCGCGGCGGTCGAGGCGCGGCGGCACGAGCGCGCGCAGCACGGACCCGGCGAGGACGAGCATGCCGCCGAGCTCGCGGCAGAGGCGCAGCGCGGCGGCGCCGAGGCCGGTCACCCGATGGCCTCGGTGAGCGGACCGTCGAGCTCGCCGCGGACGAACTGGCGCACGAGCGGATCGGGCGCGTCGCGGATCGAGCGCGCGGGGCCGCGGTAGACGATCTTGCCGCGATAGAGGAACGCGATCTCGTCGACGAGCTCGGCCAGCGCGGCGACGTCGGAGGACACCGCGAGCACGCTCGCGCCGGTGCGCTGCTGGTCGGCGGCGAGGAGGTCGTAGATCTTCTGCGTGGTCACCGGGTCGAGCCCGGCGGTCGGCTCGTCGTAGAGGACGAGCTCGGCGTCGGCGACCGTGGCGCGCGCGATGCCGGTGCGCTTCTTCATGCCGCCCGACAATTCGCCGACGAGCTTGCGCTCGCTGCCCGCGAGGCCGACAGCGCGGAGCCGCGCCGCGACGCGCTCGGCGATCTCGGCCGCGGGGATGCCGCCGCGCTGCTCGAGCGGGAACGCGACGTTGCCCGCGACGTCGAGGAAGTCGAACAGGGCGTAGCTCTGGAACAACATGCCGATCCGCTTGCGGAGCTCGCCGAGGTCCACCTCGCGCACGTGCGGGCGCGTGATGGTGTCGCCGAGGACGGTGATGGTGCCGGCGTCGGGCTGTTCGAGGCCGGCGACGAGCTTGAGGAGGACGCTCTTGCCGCTCGCGGCCGGGCCGATGAGGCCGAGGCGGGCGCCGCGCGCGAGCTCGAGGCTGATGTCGTCGAGGACGAGGCGCGTGCCGTAGCGCTTGGTGACGTGGGTCAGCACGAGGGCGCTCATCGGCAGGCGAGCTCGGCGGCGAGCGCGTCGGCGCGGGCGCGGTACTTGGACTCGGGCTCGAGCGCGCGGAGGGCGGCGATGGCGTGGCAAGCGCCGGGCGCGTCGTGGGCGAGGGCGAGGGTGGCGGCGAGCTCGTAGAGCGCGTCGTCGCGGAGGACCGAGGCCGGATAGTCCTTCGGCAGGCGGCGAAAGGCGGCGGCGGCGCCGGGCAGATCGTGGAGGTCGTCGCGGAGGACCTGGCCGAGGAGGAGCTGCGCGTCGTCGAGCCAGATGGAGAAGTAGGAGCCGACCATGTACGAGACCTCGCGCGTGGCGAGGAGGCCGCGGAGGCGCGTGAGGGCGCCGGGTGGATCGTGGAGGGCGAGGGAGACCTGGGCGGAGCGCCAGCGCGCGTCGTCGCGGAGGCCGCTGGCCGGGAACTCGACGGGGATGCGGTCGTAGAGCGCGCGGGCGGCGGGGAGGTCGGCGAGCTCGTGCTCGTCGAGGTCGGCGAGGGACCACGCCAGGTTGTCGGCGACGGTGGTGTGAGCGAGGGCGGCGGCGTGGGAGAGCTTCGTGAGCTCGGCGGCGAGAGCGTGGGGATCGCGGGTGCGGCCGTCGGCGAGGAGGGCGGCGAGGGCGTCGGCGGCCAGAGGCTCGTCGGGGTAGTCGGTGATGACGCGCCACAACGCGGTCCAGGCAGCAACGGTCTGGTCGGGGCGGTCGGCGCGGAGGAGGAGGCGGCCGGCGCGGTAGGTCGCGGTGGCGGCGACGGTGGGATCGCCGGCGGCCCGGGCGGGGATGACGAGGTAGGCCGTGATCGCGTCGGCGGTGCGGCCGGCGCGATCGAGCGCGTCGGGTTCGCCGAGCAGGGCATCGGCGCAGACGGTGCGCGCGCGGCGAGGCGGCTTGATGGCCCGGCAGCTCACCTGCGCTCGTCGGTACGCGGCGAGCGCGCCATTCAGATCGCCGGCGTCGGCCAGATGCTCCGCCGCGGCCAGGTCGGGCAAGTTGGCGGGCGCGGAACAGGCGCCGAGCGCCACGGCGTAAACGCAAACGCAGACGTAGACGCAAACGCCACCGCGATTTCGCGTTCGCAAACGAGTGTGTGAACCGGCTCGTGAGCGCGCGCGCCCCCTCGTCGGATCGATGGCGTTTGCGTCCACGTTTGCGATTACGTTTGCGTTTGCGATCGAGGGACGGAGCGGACCGTCAGGCCAGCTCGGCGATGGTTTTCGCCGCTTGCATCACTTGATCGCGAGACACGTCGAGGTGGGTCACGACGCGGATGCGCTGGGGGCCGCTGGCGGTGACCAGGACGTCGCGGGACTTCGCGGTCGCCACCAGGTCGGCGGCCGATCCGGAGACGAGATCGATCATCACGATGTTCGTCTGGACCGATGACAGGTCGATGCGGAGCTTTGGCGACGAGGCGAGGACCTCCGCGAGCCCGCGGGCGTTCGCGTGGTCCTCGGCCAGGCGGGCGCGATGGTGGTCGAGGGCGTGCAGACCGGCCGCGGCGAGGAAGCCGACCTGCCGCATGCCGCCGCCATACATCTTGCGAAAGCGATGGCACTTCGCGATGAACGCCGCGCTGCCGCAGATGAGCGAGCCGACGGGCGCGCCGAGCCCCTTGGAGAGGCAGACGCTGATCGAGTCGAAGCCCGTGGCGAGCTCGCGCTCGGTCCGGTGCGAGGCGACCGCCGCGTTCCAGAGCCGGGCGCCGTCGAGGTGGGTCGTCATGCCGAGCGCGTGGGCCGCCTCGGCGACCGCGCGCAGCTCGGCGGGATCCCAGACCCGACCGCCCGCGCTGTTGTGCGTGTTCTCCACGGCCACGACGCGCGTCGGCGCGGAGTAGGGATCGACCGGCCGCCAGCACGCGCGCACGTCGGCCGCGCTGAACATGCCGCCCGTACCCGCCACCTGCGTCTGCACGCCCGCGAGCGCGGCCAGCGCGCCTGACTCGTACCGCCACACGTGCGCGCCCGCGCCGATGATGACCTCGTCGCCCGGCTGCGTGTGCGCCCGCAGCGCGATCTGGTTCGCCATCGTCCCGCTCGGGACAAAGAGCGCCGCCTCGGTGCCGAGGAGCTCCGCCGTGTGCGCCTGGAGCTGCAGCACGACCGGGTCGTCGCCAAACACGTCGTCGCCGAGCGGCGCCGCGAACATGGCCTCGCGCATCGCAGGCGTCGGTCGGGTCACCGTATCGGAGCGCAGATCTACGACAGCGGACATGCCGCGAGCCTACCCCCAGGGCGCTACGGCGTCGCCGAGATCGGTGGGCCGTCGTCGTCCTTGGGCGGCGGCTCCTTGCCGGCCGGCGGATCCTTGGGCGCCGCCGGCGGCGGCTCCTTCTTGCGCGGCGAGGCCGGGGCCGGCGAGCCGAGCTCGACCTGGAGCTTGCGCTCGAGCCGCGTCAGCATCTGGAGCTCGACCCAGCTCGGGCGGTCCGTGATCTGCACGACGAACAGCACGGACTTGCGCCCGTCCTCCTCCACCGTGACGACCTCCATCGAGCCCCGCCACGTCTTGCCGTCGTCCTTGAGCTCGAACACCACGTAGCCGGCCTCGGTGTCCTTGTCGGTCACCTTGACGTGCTCGTCGACCACGAGGAACCGCACCGCCGCCGCCCACGCCTGGTCGCGCGGGTAGGCGAGCGTCTTCTCGGAGCGCGCCAGCGCGCCGCCCGCGGCCGCGGTCACGAGGACGAGCGCGAGGAGGCAGCTACGGATCACGCCGCATTAGAGTCGACGGTCGGATCCGGGGCCACTTTTCGGGACGTCCAGAGGTCATGGAACGAGACCCACGGCGTCAGGAGGCCGAGGGCGCCGCAGAGCACGTACCAGCCGACCTGCATCAGGTAGTGCAGCGTGCAGAACGCGTAGGCCCGCGCGTAGAGGTCGTGCTGGACCGCGTTCGCGCCCGACGCGAGCAGGTGCTTGTCGACGTCCGGGTCGAAGCCGAGGTAGAGGCCGACGCCGAGCAGCATGCAGTAGACGAACTGCCCGACGAGGCCGGGCGTGTTCGGTAGCATGATCCCGACGCCGACGACGCCCATCGTCGCGAACGCGCCGATGACGGTCAGCGGGAGGCCAAACGCGTGCGCGAGCACGTAGACGCCGAGGCCGTTGGCGCCCCAGTACGCGACGCTCCACACGACGAAGATCGCGATGTTCTTGCCGTCACGGAGCACCACGAACCCGCGCACCATGTCGAGGAGCTTGGCGTTGACGAGGCGGCCGACGCGCGGCGCGAACCGCGGCAGGAGCGTCAGCCGCACGCAGAACGCGACCGTCTGCTCGGGCCAGCGCAGCGCGAACAGCAGGAACACGAGCGCGGCCGAGAACACGCCGAGCGCGGCGTAGGCCATCGGCATCATCCAGCCTGGCGACAGCGCGTCGCGGTGCGCGAAGAGCGCGCCGAACACGAACAGGGAGATGAGGAGGCCATCGACGATGCGCTCGACCGCCACCGTGCCGAGCGCCGCCGCCGCCGAGACATCGCCGCGCTTGCGCAGGAGGCCCGGCCGCACGAACTCGCCGAGGCGCGCGGGCAGGGCGAGGATCGCCATGAAGCCGACGGAGCTGATCGCCAGGAGCGGGCCCGTGGGGACGCGCACGCCGAGCGGCGCCAGCAGGTTGTTCCAGCGGAGCGAGCGGGCGAGCTGCACGATGACGAGCAGCCCGACGTACGGCACCAGGTCGCCGAACGAGATGTGCTCGATGGCGAGCGCGACGTCCGCGCGCGTGCCCTGATCGGGCCAGACGAGCCAGGCGCAGAGGGCGAGCATCGCGCCCGAGAGGGTGAGGTTGATGGCGAGCTTCACGATCGGTCCTCGGCGTCAGTCCGGTAGCTCGCCGCGCAGGATGGCGCGCGGCGCGTGGTCGAAGAGGCGCACCGTCGCGGCGTGCCCGAGCTTCTTGTCGATCCAGGCGAGGCCCTGCTGCGCCTGGGCGATATCGCCCACCTGATGGGCGTCCGTGGCGACGGCCGCCGCGAACCCCTTCTCGAGGAGGTGCCGCGCCATCTTCGACTCGCGCTTGCCGTGGAAGCCGGCGATCGCGCCGAGATCGATGACGAACGCGCAGCAGCGGCGCAGCTCGGCGGTGAGCTCGTCGTTGTCCCAGAGGCCGTGGTAGCGCTCGGGGTGAGCGAGCACGGGGACCTCGCCCGCCATGCGGAACTGGAACAGGCGCTCGCGCATGTTCGGCGGCATCAGCGGGGGCGGGATCTCCACGAGGAACGCCTTGGTCCCCGCGTAGTGAGGAACGGTGCCGGCGGCGGCGCGCCGATAAAAGACATCGTCCCACATGTTCTCGGCCGCGAGGCGCAGCGTCGGGTGGTGCGGCTTGCGGGCCGCGTCGAGGACGGCATAGGCCGCGTCGATCGCGGCGAGGTCCGGCAGGTACTGCGACGCCTTCTGGTGCGGCGTCACGCACTGCTCGGTGATCCCCAGGCCGGCGAGCGCGTCGAGCATCGCGAGGGAGGTGGCGAGGTCGGGAGAGCCGTCGTCCAGGCCATGCAGCACGTGGCAGTGGAGGTCGACAAAGCTCATCGGGCCGCGGGGGGTGTATCTCACGACGGCGGCGGCCACAAGAAGTGCTCGTTGCTGTAGGGGGGGCTGCGTGATAGAGATCGAAGGTAAGGACGCCATGGCCCAGACCGAGAAGCGCGAAAATTCGGTGTTGTTCTCTCTCCGCGAGCTCCGTCAGATCGAGGAGAACCGCGTGCAAGAGGAAGAGCACGCCGTCCGCAGTGCGGAGGAGCAGCGCGCCGCTGACATCGAGGCGCGCGACCGCGCCACGCGTGACGCCGCCGAGGCCAAGGCCCGCGCGGAGCGCGACGAGGCCGTCCGCATCCAGCAGGCCCGCGAGAACGCCGAGCGCGAGGCGCGCATGCACGTCGAGGCCACCGGGGCCGCGGAACGCGCGCGCCAGCAGGCCGCGCTCGAGCAGGAGCGCCTCCAGCAGGAGATGGCGCTGCGCCGCGCCGAGGTCGCGAAGAAGCGCCCGACGTGGATGCTCGCCGTCATGGCGGCCGCCATCATCGGCGGCATCATCGCGATCGTCATCTACGTGAAGGGCAACGCGGAGAAGGAGGAGGCGCAGGCCAAGCAGGCCACCGCCGAGCTCGCCGCGAAGCAGGCGCAGAAGGAAGCATCCGAGGCGACCGACAAGGTCAGCAAGCTCGCCGCCGACCTCGACGACATGTCGAAGAAGACGGACAAGGCGATCGACGCCGTGGCCTCGGCGCAGAACGACGCCGACCGCGCGAACGCCAAGGCCAAGCTCGACCAGCTCCGCAAGGACAAGGCGACGCTGGAGTCGAACATCGCCGCCGCCAAGCAGGCCGCCTTCACCGCGCAGCGGCGCGCCGGCGCGCACATCAAGCAGGAGTGCCTCGACAACGCGCTCGCCCCCGGCTGCCAGTAGGCGCCCCGAGCAACGCAGTCGCGAGCGCGCCCTCCGGGGCGCGTTTGTCGTTTCGGCCGCAACGCGCGCCGCGCTGATGTGTCTGGTGCCGTATGCCGTCGCAGGAGTCCGTCGTCGCGTCCCTTCACGAGCTGCGGGCGATCGAACAGCAGCGCGTCGCGGACGAGGCGGCACTCCGCGCGGCCGAGCACGCGGCACGGGAAGCCGCCCGGCTCGCGGCCGCGGCGCGCGTGGAGGCGGCGGCGCGTGCGGTGCGCGACGAGGCCCTCGCCGACGCGGCGCGGCGCGACCACGAAGCGGAGACCGCGCGGCGCGCGGACGAGCTGGTGGTCGCGTGCGCCGAGGCGGAGGCCCGGGCGCGCGCGCACGCGGAGGTCGATGCGGCCCGCATGGCCCAGGAGATCGAAGTGCAGCGCGAGCGCGTCGCGCGGACGCGGCCGGTGGCGCTGATCGCGGTGATCTGCGCGCTGGTGCTCGGCGGCGGCGGGCTCGCGGTCCTGCTGGTAGAGCAGCGGTCCGACCTCGCCGCGCGCGAGGCCGCGATCCGCGACGTCACGAGCCGCGCCGACAAGCTCCACCAGGACACCGAGGACCTCATCGCCACCGCCCACGACCTGCAGATCGAGGTCGACAAGCGCGAGGCCGAGCTGGCGAAGAAGACCGCCGCGATCGCGCAGCTCCAGGCCGCCGCGAAGGCCGGGGGAGTGCCGCCACCCGTTGTCCATGCCGTCCCGGCGTCGGCGCCGTCACCGCCGGTCCGCCCGCCGGTCGTGATCGACGCGCACTGCGCGGGCTCGGTGCTCTGCAAGTAGGGGCGGCGGCTGACTGTCGCCGGGCGATTACAATCGTGACGGTTCGAGTACGCGAAAGTACAAGAAAGGATTGGCGAAGTTGCGCTGCGCTTCGTACCGTCTCGGCATGAAGAAGCTCGCAACCGTTCTGACCATGATCACCCTCGCCACCACGCTCAGCCTCGCCGGCTGCAAGAAGAAGACGGGCGACGAGGCGACCGACAAGGCGGCCAAGCCGGCCGACAACATGGCGGGCGACAAGAAGGACGACAAGGCGACCGACAAGAAGGACGACAAGGCCGCCCCGGCCGCCGCGGGCGACCTCCCGGCCGAGTGCAACGACTACAAGGCCGCGATCGACAAGCTGTCGACGTGCGACAAGATGCCGAAGGAGGCGCGCGACGCCATGAAGTCGGCGTTCGACCAGGCGTCGACCTCGTGGGCCGGGCTCCCGGCCGAGGCCAAGGCCTCGCTCGCGACGGCTTGCAAGGCGGGCGCGGACGCCGTCAAGCAGTCGGCCGGCGCGATGTGCCCCTAAGCCATCGTCTCTGACCTGATGCTCGGTCGGCCCGCCACGCTCTGGCGGGCCGTTCCATTTTCGGTTAGATCAGTTGGGCCCTCGGTGCCATAGCCAAGTGGTAAGGCAGTGGTCTGCAAAACCACCATTCCCCAGTTCAAATCTGGGTGGCACCTCCAAAATTCAACCGGTCGCGACGGCGGCCTCTGCCGCGATTGCCGTTAGACCCCTTTCGGGACCCCTTTTTCGATCTTCACGTTGGGGTTTCGGCGCCGTGGTGATGAGCTCGATCACCTCGCCGACCGCGTCGGCCTTCTCGTTCTGATCGACGTGGGAGTAGTGCGAGTGCATCGCCGGCGTCGAGTGCCCGGTGATGGCCATGACGACCTCGCGGCTCGCGAACCGCCGCAGTAGGTCGTTGCCGGTGTGCCGGAGGCCGTGCGGTGTGATCTTCTGGATCTCCGCCTTCACGCACGCGGCATCGAGCGCCTTGCCGAACGGGTTGCCCTCGTGCAGCTCGCCCGCTTGCTCCTCGCTCTTGCCCGCCTTCTTGCCCCAGGTCGGAAACATCCAACCCGACGGCAAACCCTGGTGCTGCGCCTCGATCATCCAGCGATGATGGTCGGCGATGACCTTGGCGATCTCCGGGGTAAGCGGGACCTCCTTGGCCTTGCCGGACTTCGTCAGCTCGGTGGCGGTGCCCATGTACTGCGCGCGATTCACGCGAAACACGCCGGCCTCGCTATCGAGATCCTCCCACCGCAGCGCGCTCGCCTCGCCCCAGCGGATCGCGGTGAACGTCAGCAGGTAGAGCATCGCGTTCCGCTGCGGCGCGACGGACGGGAACACCCGTGAACAGCTTCCGCGCTTGCTCGGCGCGGAGATAGTTCGTGGTGAACTTGCGGACCTGGGGCGGCTCCACGGCGGAGACGAAGTCCGAGCAGAGCCCGAGCTTCGTCGCCGCGCGCACGACCGTTCGCAGGTTCGCGTACCGCTCGAGCACCGTGATCGGCGCGAGCTTCATCTTCGGCTTGCCATCGCGGCCGAGCACCGGTTCGCCATCCTCGTCGAGCTTCGGCGTCCTCATCGCGTCGAGCTGCGGCGCGAGCCACTCCTCGACGTCCGACGGCCGAAGCGCATCGAGGTAGTAGCTCCCCATCGCCGGCAGGATGTGAAGATGCAGGTTGATCGTCAGCTTCTCGGCGCCCCCTATGCGCTGACGAGCTGAACGGAAAGCCCGAGACCCGGAAGAAGCTCATCGACAAGAGCTCTGACTTCTCCAAGTGCGAGAAGTTCGACTTACGGGTCGACTGCTACAAACTCTGCCCAGATATCGATACCGATTCGAACGAAATGAAGTCCACAACCGTCTCGTGGCGAACGGGTTGCTCGTGAACACACTGGTGCTCCACATCGATCACCGCGTCGCGCCGTGTTCGGACGCAGGCTGCGCAGTCGCGGTTGCCGAGATCCTCGCGCGCCCGTGCTTCGATGCGTTGTCGCGTGTCGCGATCAACGTGAAGCACCGGGACCGCGCGCATCACGCCAAGACCGCCGAGGCGATCGCCGATGCTCTGCTCGCGACAGACAGCGACGCCGCGGTGCTCGACAATGGCCGCGTTGGCGAGCTCGTCGCGAGCGCGCGGATCTGGACGGGCCGACACATCGCCACGTACGCCGACCCCAAGCCGTTCCTGGCTTCGTATGTCGTCGTGCCCTATGACCCCATGCGACGCGATGCACTGGTCGACGGGTTCGTCGAGCTCGTGACCGCGCTGAGCGCGGTCGCCGGGTACGCGACGCTCGAGCGCGACTTCGCCCGCGGTCGCGATGCCGCGCTGTCTACTGCACCACCGCAGGCCGAGGTTCGCGACGACCCGCGCCGCGCCCGAGAGCGCAAGGGCCACTACTGGTACGACAAGCGAGTGCAGCGCGAGCTCTCCGGCCCCGACTGGGGGCTGGTCCTGGGGCCCGAGCACCTGGAGCACGTCACGCTCGATCGCGCCGTGTTCCCGATCATCCGGGACGCCGGTGTCAGCAGGGTCGTGTTCCTGTCCCCGGAGCCCGCCGACGTGCTCGCCGACGCGTTCGCAGGCAAGCTGGACGCCGCGCGCCGCGCGCTCGCGCCCCTGCTGATGGACGTGTCCAAGGTCCCTGTCGCCTAACCCGAGTGGTCCTTCCTCTCGACGTGACATGGCGATCCGCGACATCGGTGTCTCGCCGACACGCCCGCCCATCGCGCGCGATGTGGCGAGGTCGTTAGAACCCTGCGCCTTCGAGCGCTACGAGGGAGTGGGCGAGTGCACGACACCCTTCAACTCGAGCACCTCTCGAACGTTGGTCGTTGCGCGCTATCGAGAAGATGCTGGAGGAGCTCAGTGGGAAGGATGGCCCCGAGATCGAAAGGAACGCGGGGAAGCTGATCCGGCCGTACAGGAACGAAACCCAACGTCACGAGAAGCCGCTTGCGAAGCTCGCGATCGACGCGACACGTGCAAGCAGATCGACATCTGAGCCGCTGACGCCGTTCACCGACGCGCGGCCGTTCGCCGACGGGTTCACGATCGTCGTCGACGGCGCCGGCTCGGGACTAACTCGACCTCGCCGGTACGGTTCTCGCGCCCCCGGTTGGGGCGCTGCCGATGCGCGAGTTCGCAGACGGCCTTGGTCGTGATGCGGAATGGACGCTCCGGCTTCATCTCCGGCACGTCGCGCGTGTCCGGGCTGCAGCGAGCCGAAGAACAACCGGGCTGCTCGTCCCCAAGCCGTGGCGCGCACGCGCACACGGTCGACGATCGACGTTAGGCTCGTGGCTTCCCATGTTCAGCTTCTACGGCGGCGGCGGCGTTGTGGTGGTCTTCTAGATCCTCTGCATCGTGCACGCGGTGCGGACCCGCAACACGAGCTGGATCTGGATCATCCTGTTCTGCCCGCTTATCGGTTCGCTGATCTATCTCGCGACCGAGGTGCGCGGCGTCGGGCGGAGCGGCCGCAAGCTCGCGGGTCAGCTCGCGAACGTCGTGCAGCCCTCGCGGCGCCTCGACGCGCTGCGCGCGCAGCTCGCGGATGCGCCCACCGTCGCCAACCGGCTCGCGCTCGCCGAGGAGTGCGCCCGGCTCGCGCGGTTCGACGAGGCGCTCGAGCTCCTCGCCACGACCGGCGCGCACAAGAACGATCCCGAGGTCCTCAAGCGGCGCGCGGCGGTGCAGTTCGAGATGGGGAAGCCCGCGGACGCGAAGGCGACGCTCGAGGAGCTGTTCGAGGCGCAGCCGCGCGAGCGAGGCCCGGCGATGCGGCTCTTGTTCGCGCGCATCGTCGAGACCGAGGGCGACGCCGCCGCGACCGTGGCGGCCTACGAAGCGGCGGCCCCCGGCGCGATCGGCGACGAGCTCCGCTACCGGCGCGCGGCCGCGCTCGAGCGCACGGGGCGCGCCGAGGACGCGCGCGCGCTGTACACGCGGATCGTCAAGGAGTCGGCGCGCGCGGACGGGCGCTATCGGCGCGAGAACCGCGAGTGGATCCAGGCGGCGAAGGCCCGGCTCGACGAGCCGGCGGGGCCGCCGCCGCCGCGCGACGGATGAGCCAGCAGGCGAGGCGAGGGCGAGCTACAGTCGCCGTCATGCGCACCGCCTGGTTCGTTCTCGCCTTCGGTGCCTCTGGATGCGGCGGCGCCCCGGACGCGTCGCCGGTGGCCGATGCCGATCCGACCTTCGAGACGCTGATCAACTACGTCGGCTACTACCAGATCCGCGCCGCGACCGACCAGACGGCACCGTTCGACCCGCCGGCGTTCGGGATCAGCTACGACGAGAGCGCCGGGCTGATCGGGCGCGCCTGCGCCAGCCCGGATGCATCGCCATGCGACGATCGCCCGGTGCTGTTCACGGGCGCGAAGATCGTGGCCGGCGGCGTCCAGGTCGACACCGTCACGAATGTGCCGACCGCGTGCCCGGACCATCCGGGCATGGGCAGCTGCGTCGCGAGCGGTCGCCGGATCCTGCTCAGCCACCCGACGGGCCGCGAATCGGTGCAGATCGAGACGTGCCGCGGTATCGCCGCCGCGCCGACCTGTACGACGCCGCTGCCCGCGAGCTGTCCTGCCATCGACGCGTCCACGGTCGGGCCGAGTTGCGCGACGGTCACGGTTGTCGTCGGCCAGTACGTGATCTAATCGACGGCGACGGAAGCGGAACAAGATCGCCGCGTCGCGCGTAGCAGGTGGACATGACGCGGCTCCGCTCGCTCGTGGTGATCGGCGTGTGCGCATGTGGTCGCGTGGGCCCGGCGCCGAGCCCGGTGGTCGCGCCGGTCGCGCCGGTCGCGCCGGTCGCGCCGGTCGCGCCGGTCACGGTGACGGCGCAGGAGGCGACGCCCGCGGTCGAGTTGGTGGTCGCGGGACCCAGCGACCCCGACGACGCGAGCGACGCGGTGCACACGCGCGTGCGGTTCGCGCGCACCACGTCGCGCGGCCTGGTCGTGACGCGGACCCTCTCGGTTCCTGGCGCCGTCATCGGGCTCGCCTGGATCGGCGCCGGCCCGGTGGTCATGCTCGACAGCGGCGCGATCGGCCGCATCACCGCCACCGGCTATCAACCGGTCCCGGCGGTGCCGCCGGCCCTCTGGCCGGTGACGCCGAACCCCGGCGAGCCGGCGGCGCCGCTCGAGCAGCTCGATCCGCCGCGGTGGCGGATGCTCGTCGACACCGCGGGCCGCCTGTGGCAAGCGCGTTGCGACTGGCGCACGCTCGACGACGGCATCGCCCGGCACTGCCTGCCCGAGGACGACGGCTGCGACGCCTGGCGCTACGCCCGCCTGGGGCCCGGCGTGCCGACGAGCTCGCGCACCGAGCCCGCGGTGGCCTACGACTCGGCGCGCCCCGAGGGCCACGCGCCGCTGCCCGACGTGCCGGCGTCAGCCGCCATCACGACGGAGATCGTCAGCACCGCGACGCCCGACTGGTCCGTCCTGCGCTGCACCGCCGGCGCGACGACGAGCGAGTACCCGCCGTCGGTCGACGACCACGATCCGCGGTCGCGCGATGGCGTCGACTCCCTGACCTGGCTGTCCGCGGCGCCGCCGATCTTCGTGGCCACGCGCCTCGTCGGGTGCCGCGGTGATCCGGACGCCGTGATCCTTCGAGGGCTGCACGCCGTCCGCGCGGTTCGCCGAGGCCTTCGGCGGCCCCGAGGATCTGATCGTGCTCCGCGGCTCGGACAAGCTCTGGCTGCGCTGGCATGACCGCGAGCTCGGCACGCTGGACGACGTATCGCGGTACGCGTTTGCACCGGCGCCATGAGGACTCAGAGACCGCGAAAAAATCGCGGTCTTTGTCGATCGGCTTGTCGGCTCCGCCGCCGGCGCCTGTCCGGAGGAGATCGCCCGCGAAGACGCGGGCTCAGAGCCGAGCGCCGGATGCGGCTTGCTCGCAGCGTGCACTTCGCTCTCCGCGGGCTCGTCGTCGTCGCCGTCCAGCACGCGATCCTCGAACGCGCCGCCGCTGCCCACGCCGACACGCTGGCCGGCCGCATCTCGTTCGAGAGCGGCAAGCCCGCGCGGAGACGCAGCGCTGGATCGCGACCTCCGGCAGGGGCCGCTACGACGACGAGTCGCTGTCCTTCCCCGTCACGATCCCCCCTCGAGGCGAGCCCTTCGATCGTGAGCTTGCGTGACCTCCACGCGCGCCCGCGAGTACGATGGCCGGATGTACGAGCAGCAACCGACTCGCACCGTCTTCGTGCTCGCCGCGATCGGCGCCGCGCTTGCCGCGCTGTTCTGGGGCGCCCTCCTCGCCCTGCTGTTCCTCGGCATGAAGGGCGGCGCAAAAGTGGAGGGCCTCCAGCTCATCATGCCGGTCATCCTCGTGGTGCTCTACGGCATGCGTGCGTTCGCCGTCTACAACGGCGATCGCAACGCGGCGAAGCGCCTGATGTTCCTGCACGGCCTGGGCATCCTCGCTTCGATCTTCCAGATCTCGCAGTTCCCCGCCAGCGCCGGCGCGATGCTGACGATGCTCTACGGCTTCAAGATCGCCGTGCACGTCTTCGGCGGGGTCACGGCGTACCTGGCGTCACGCGAGTAGCCGTCGCGGGCGAAGCGCGCAGGGCGCCGCTACTCGACGGTGAGCTTGCCATCCTTGATGTGGACCTTCGCGTCGCCGGTGATCTTCACGTCGCCGTTCGGCGTGTGGATGATGCACGGCGTCGAGCCCTGGATGGTCACCGACGACGTCTTGCTGTGGTCGAACGTCACGTCGTACTCCGAGCCCGAGCACGTGGCCTTCCACGTGTAGTCCTTGGAGTCTTCGTTGTAGTAGCGCAGCGTCGCCGACGCGAACGCCAGCGTGGCGGTGCCAAGAACCACGAGAACGCCGGCGCCGGCGAGGAGCTTCTTCATGCGCACGCGATAGCTCGGCGCGAGCGGGCCGTCACCAAATAGGACCGGCCATGCACCGCGGGCCGGTCACGGCGCCGCGCGCGGACCGCAGAACCCGGCGGGCACGTCCACCAGCGGATCGCCGGCGGCGAGCGCACACAGCTTGTCGTGCGCCTCCTTCGCTTCCGGTCCGTGCTGCAGCGTGTAGCCGAGCAACCACCAGGCCCGCCAGTCGTCGGGGTGCGCGGCCGCCGTCGCGCGCGCGTCGTCTGCCGCGACCGCGTGGGCGACCTGCCACTCGACCATGCGCGCGAGGACGTTGGTCTTGTCGGCGGCGAGCGCCGCGGCGATGGCCTCGTGCGTGGCGACCGGGTCACGCTCGCGGTCGAAGGACGCGCGGAGCAGGGCGCGCGTGGCG
This sequence comes from Deltaproteobacteria bacterium, assembly GCA_025353585.1. GTDB lineage: Bacteria > Myxococcota_A > Polyangia > Haliangiales > Haliangiaceae > JABFXX01. The sequence goes on along the minus strand of JANXOM010000206.1, from coordinate 8,267 downwards.
AGCACGTCGCCGTCCGCGATCGGGCGCTCCGTCGTCGGGAAGACCGTCGCTTCGATCTCGTACCGCGGCGTGCCGATGCTGCCGTGCGCGAGCCACTCGGCGACCGCGTGGTCGAGCTGCTCGGCGGGCAGCGAGGGGACGACCTCGGCCCAGGTCGGGGCCGTCGCGCCGCGCGGGAGCACCGCGAGCCGCTCGACATATCCGAGGAGCTCGTGGAGGTGGTTGTTCACGAGGTAGGCGAACAAGGCCCACGCGGTCGCGTAGAACTTGCGGTCCATGCACGCGTGCGCGTGGCACGCGAACACGTCCGCCATCGGTGTCATGTGGCCGGCGCGCAGGGCCTGCTGCGTGTGGGCCAGCGGGCGGCCGAGCTCGACGGTGGTCGCGCCGTAGAACTTCGCGGTCGCGAAGAACTCGGCCATGCCCTCGGCGAACCAGGGCGGCTGGTCGGGCAGGAAGGAGAACGTCACGACGTGCGTGAGCTCGTGGGTGAGCGTCGAGCGCTCGTCCTGATCGTCGCCCGTGTCGGCGGCGAGGATGATCGTCGGCCGGCGCGCGGCGTTGCCGTACGGCATCGCGTACGCGGCGAACTCGCTGGGCACGTAGGCCCCGACCTCGTCGGCGTCGCGCAGGGCGACGACGAAGATCTTCGCGCTGTCCTGGTGGTTGTCGAGCGCCTCGAGCGTCGCGAGGCGGTGATGCTCGAGCCGCGCGATCAGGTCCTTGCCGCGCGCTGCGGGGGCGTCCGTCCACATCACGAAGTGCGCGCTCGAGATCTCCGTCCACGCCGGACCGCCTTGCCCCGGCAGGGCCGGGATGGCGGGCCCCGCGTGCGGGCAGCCACCGAGACCGAGCGCGATCGCCGCGACCAACACACTGCGCATCGGGCGCACTCTACACGCCGGTTCGCCGGGTCAGCGGCCGAACCGCGATCGTTTGGCGATCGCGCCCTCGGGCACGCCGCGCAGGTGGCGACGACGTCCCCTCGCCGCGGCGGGGCCGGTGATGGCGCCAGGACCGCGCGAGCGACGTCGGTCCCCGCGGCGAGCCCGGCGAGCGTGACGCGGCCATCGGCGCGCACCGGGGGCACGACCGGTTCGTCCGACCAAGGCGGACAAGATGTCCGTCGCCGCCGACAAGCTCGCCCGGCCGATCGAGGTCTTCAAGACCTACGAGACGGAGTGGACAAAGCTCGATGGCCTGCAGCACGACAAGGAGCTGATGGCCATGTCGGCGGCCGATTTCAACCCGCTCGACCAGGCGGCGAACGCGGCGAAGAAGAAGGCGTGCTGCATCATCCAGCCGACCGAGAGGGTCTGCTCCGATCTGCCCGGCACGTGCGCGACGGGCGCGCCGCCGCTGACGAACATGGGCGACCTGAAGGGCAAGCTCGAAGGCGCGCTCGCGGACATGCAGGCCGCCGACAAGGCGCTCGCCGCGAAGAAGCCCAAGCCGGCGGCCCCGGCGGCCCCGGCGGCCCCGGCGGCCCCGGCGGGCAGCGCGGCGGGCAGCGCGAAGAAATAGGACGTGAATAGGCGGCCGGGCTGCGGCGTTTGATCGAGGTGCGCATCGTCGCGGTCCTCGCTGCCCTCGTCGGAACGGCGTGTACGTACGAGCCGCTCGACGCCGATCCGCCGGCCCAGGGCGCGACGGTCGACGACGAGGACCTCGCGCTCGTCGCGATGGAGCCCACGGTCTACACCGAGGCGACCCGCGAGCCCCTGGCCGGCGGCGTCGCGGCCCCGGCGAGCCCGCCGACCTGGAGCTTCGCGGTCCTGTCAGACCTCCATCTGCCAAACCCACGCTCGGCCGTGATCGACCGCGAGGTGACGGCCCTGATCGGCATGGGGGTGCGGTTCGTCGTCATCACCGGCGATGACACCAACGGCTCGGCGGGTGTCGACCACCGGGGCGGGCGCGTGGATGCCTGGTGGGCCGCCGTGACGGCCGCGCTCTCGCCGTTCCGCGCCGCGGGCATCCCGGTCTTGCCGATCGCGGGTAACCACGACACCTACCTCGCATGGCACCGCGAGGGCTACGAGCATGCGTTCGGGGACCTCGAGCGCTGGGCCGCGCCGCTCCAGGTACATCCGGCGACTGGCAAGGGATTCGCGCGGGCGCCCTACAGCTACAGCGTCGATGTCGACGGCGTGCACCTGGCGCTCGCGAACATCGTCGATCAGACGGTCGACCGGGAGGTCGCCCGCTGGCTGACCGAGGATCTGGACACGCCGGCGGCCACGGGCGCTCGCGTCCGCATGGTGTTCGGGCACGTGCCGCTGTTCACGGTCATCCGGCACCCGCCGCGCAGCTTCGTCGACCAGCTCGGCGGGATCCTGGCGCGCGGCAACGTCGAGTTCTATGTCGCGGGACACGAGCACCTCAGCTGGGACGAGACCTTCGCCATCGGCGCGGGCGCCGTGGCCGCGCTGCGGCAGGTGACGGTCGGCTGTGCGTCGGGGTTCTACGTGTTCGGGCCGTCGAAGGGAGCCCGGGCCCGCGCCGGCTGCGAGCCGATGGACGCCAAGGGCACGGCGAGCTGCACGATGCCGAACGGCGGGCGCTTCGAGCTGATCCGCGATCGGAGCCACCGCATGATCGAGCACGACTCGGCGACGTTCACCGTGTTCACGGTGGCAGGAGACGGCGACGACGTGCAGGTGACGCCGATGACGGTCGCGGACGACGGCCAGGCGCGCGCGTTCTACCTCTTGCCCTGAGCTACCGCAGCACGTGGTGGAGCAGCAAGCCGGTCGCCGCGAAGCACGCCGCGCCGACGATGGTCGCGAGGCGCCATCCGAGCCGCTCGCGCTGGTGGCCGCGCAGCGCCTGCTCGAGTGACGCCGCCGAGAGCTCGGTCTTGCGCGCGCGCCCGCGCAGATCGACGCGCGTGACGTTGGCGGCGCCGCAGTACGCGCAGTCGATCACGGTCGTCGTGAGCGCGGGGAGCGGGCCGAGGCACGCGCGACAGCCCGGGGGCCCGCCCTCGCGAGCCGGCGCGCGCGCGGCAAAGGTCAGCGCGAGCGACCGGAGGGCCACGCGGTCGACGAGGCGGAGCCGCGAGAGAAAGAAGCCGTCGAGCACGAGCAAGAACGGGAGGGCCGCGAGGCACACGCCGAGCTCGACGGTCAGCCGGTGTGCGCGGGCGAGGTCGACGTACATCCCGACGCTGAGCGGCCAGGCGGCGACGATGAAGACGGTCGACGCGGCGATCCACTTGGTGGTCGCGCGCGCGCTCGGCTGGTCGAGGAGCTTCACGACGACGCCCTCGGCGCGCCGCGCCTGGGCCGTCAGGTGGGCGACCGCCCGGACGCGCACGCGCAGCTCGGCTGGGATCGGGATCCGGGTCGCGCAGTATGCGCACACGGCCTCGTCGGCGTCGCAGGGCGCCACCGCCGCGCCGCAGCCGGCGCAGGTGACGATGGCGATCTCGGGCGCGGGCCCGGTCGGCGCGGCACGCCGGGCCGCGGCGGTCGCGCGCTCGGTCTCGGCCGCGGCGTGGCGGCGCGCCTTGTCGCGGTGACGCTTCCGCGCGCGGCGGTCCGTGGCCATCGGCTCGTCGTCGTCATCGTCGTTGTCATCGTCGTTGTCATCGTCGTGCTCGTCGTCGTCGTCGTCGTCGTCGTCGTCGTGGGCAGCTTTCTCGTGCGCCGCGGCGGCGACCACCTCGCGGGTGAGGTCCGCGTCGGTGGGTGGCGATGCGCGCTCGGCCATCGCCGCTGCGATCTCGCGGAACGAGTCGGCCTCTCGCAAGCTGTCGGTCTCGGCCACGAGCTCGGAGCCGAGGTGAAACCGATAGAAGTGCTCGTCGAGGTCGCTCTCGAACAGCGCGGCGATGAGCCCGCGGATCGTGATGACCATCCGCTCCGAGGTCTTCACTTCGCACGGGGTCTGCGCGATGCCCGCCCAGGCCGCCGTGAACCCGTGGCGCCCGCCGCCGACGATCCGGACGCCGCGCTCTTCGATGACGAGGTCGCTCGGGCGGTAGCGCCACGCCCGGACCGCCGCGCGCGCGCCGAGGTACGTCGTGCCACCGCCGAAGACGATCAGGCCGAGATAGACCTTGAGACCGTCGCCGCTATCGTTTCGACCCCACCAGAGCAGGGCGAGGGCCACGATCGTGACCGCGATGCCGGTGGGCACGGCGATCACGCCGACCGCGAGATCGGTCAGACACGTCACGCCGAGGCTCAGCGGCAGCCGGACCGCGCGATCACCCATCCGCCCATGCTACGCGGGATGCCGAGCGCCGTGGCGGCCGCAACCGGCGAGCCGCCATCGTGTCACCGGTCGATGATGGGACTCCGTGCCTCGCTCTTCGTCCTCGCCGCCTGCGGGACCACCGCCCCGCCGCCCGCGCAACCGGTCACTTCTCCGGGCACGCGGACGGCGGCGGAGCTCGGGCCGATGTGCCAGCGGTACTACGTACGCGAGCGGACCTGCAGCGCCGAGTTTCTGTCGGCGCTGATCGATGTGCGCGCGGAGCTCGACATGCCGCCGGGCACCGCCGACGAGGTCAAGACGATGGGCCATGACGCGGTGGTCGCGCTGGCGCGGCCGGACTGGGAGCGCGACTCGCAGCAACCGCGGATCGACGCGATCTGCACGGCGATCGCGACCCGGACGCCAGCGGCGCGGGTCGACCGTCTCCTCGCGGAGGGCGAGGCGTGTGCGGCGACCACGGGTTGCACGACGTTCGCCCGGTGCGCCGTCGCGACGCAGCGCTCCTACATCGCGTCGGGGGCCGGGCCGCACTGACCCGCACGAACCCGCAGGAACCCGCAGGAACCCGCAGGAATCCGACGCCGATTCGTGGGTTCCGTTGCAGCCAACACCGACGACGAACACCGCGAGCCACCCGCCTCTGACCACCCCAGCGGAGCACGCGGGCGCGCGTCCACCGCGGCCCGGCGGCGGCGGGTCGCGCGGTCGCCGGCCTGCGCTCGACCGGCGGGCCACGCGTTCGCGTTCGGGTGGAACCTCGAGGGACCACCGCCCGCCACGCGGTCGGGCATGGCGGAACCGCGAGGTACCGGGCGGCCTCCACCGTCATCGCGCGCCGCGGGCGGGCCGGCACACCGAGTGCAAATCCGACCGCGATGACCCATCCCTGGAGGCGCTATCTGCTCGCGGCGAGCCTGGCCGCGTGCTCGTCTGATCATGGTGTCGGGCCGCCCACCGACGGCGGCCACGACGGCGCGGGCGCGGGCGACGGCGGCGTGACAGCGCACGCCTTCACGCCCACGTTCACGTTCGAGAGCGGTCCCGTCCGCCCGCTCGCGATGTCGGCGGATGGCACGCGGCTCTACGTCGCCAACACGGCCAACGCCTCGCTGGACATCATGGCGATCGGCGACACGGGCCTGACCCTGGTGGCGTCGACCTACGTCGGCATCGACCCGGTCGCGGTCGCGGTGCGCGGCACCGGCGAGGTGTGGGTCGTCAACCAGGTGTCGGACAGCGTCAGCATCGTCGACCCGACCACGACCCCGCCGCACGTGGTCAGGACCCTGCTCGTCGGCGACGAGCCGAGCGATATCGTCTTCGGCGGTCCCGATCACGATCGCGCGTTCATCACGACGGCGCACCGGGGCCAGCAGCGGAGCGACGCCTCGCTCGCCGGCATTCCCGGCGCGGGTGACCCGCAGCTGACGACGGCCGGCGTGCCGCGCGCGGACGTCTGGGTCTTCGACGGCGCCGACCTGGGAACGTCGGTGGGCGGCACGCCGCGATCCATCGTCAGCCTGTTCGGCGACTCGCCGCGCGCCTTGACCGTCACCGCCGACGGCGCGACCGTCTACGCCGCCATCTTCAAGTCCGGCAACCAGACGACGGCGACCGCGTCGACCCTCCCGTGCCCGGGCTTCGACGCGCAAGGCAGCTCGTCGCCGTGCACCGTGGGCGGCGTGCCCATCCCCGGCGCCGCGCCCGGCCCGGCAACGAACTACAGCGGCGTCGCCGCGCCCGCGGTCCCGGTCATGCTCAAGGCCGATGCGGCCAACGTGTTCCGTGACCTCCTGGGCCGCGACTGGTCAGCCGCGGTCCCGTTCGCGCTCCCGGATCAAGACGTGTTCGCGATCGACGCGTCGACCCTCACGACAACGCGCACGTACCAGCACGTGGGCACGACGCTCTTCGCGCTGGCCGTCAACCCGGTGAGCGGGGCCGTGTACGTCTCGAACACCGAGGCGCGCAACGAGCTCCGGTTCGAGGGGCCGGGGACCTTCGCCGGCTCGACGTTACAGGGTCACCTCGCCGAGTCGCGGATCACGGTCCTGCGCGGCTCCAGCGTGACGCCGCGCTACCTGAACAAGCACATCGACTATGCCCAGCTCCCCGCGCCGGCGGGGACGGCCGCCCATAGCCTGGCGACGCCGGTGAACATGGCGGTCAGCGCGGATGGCGCGACGCTCTACGTCTCCGCGTTCGGGTCGTCGAAGGTCGGCGTGCTCGCGACGTCAGCGCTGGAGCAGGACACGTTCGACCCGACGACCGCTTCGAGCCGCTACGTCACGGTCACGGGTGGCGGACCGTCCGGGATCGTCATCGACGCGGCGCGCGGTCGTCTCTACGTGGCGACCCGATTCGATGACGGCGTGTCCGTGATCGACACCGCCGCGGGGAGCGAGACCAGTCACCTGCTCCTCGCTAACCCGGAGCCCGCCGTCGTGAAGGCGGGCCGCCGGTTCCTCTACGACGCGACGGTGTCGTCGTCGAACGGCGAAGCGGCCTGCGCGAGCTGTCACATGTTCGGAGACGACGATCACCTCGCGTGGGACCTCGGGAACCCGGACGCCGATCCGGTGCAAACGCCGATCACCGTGAAGCTCGCGATCGGCGCGCCCCCGTCGATCAACGGGACCGGTAGCGTCTCGTCACTCCATCCGATGAAAGGCGCGATGACGACGCAGACCTTCCGCGGCATGGTCAATCAGGGCCCTCTTCACTGGCGCGGCGATCGCGTGTCGGGCTTCTTCGGTACCGATACGCGGACCGCGCCGCCGTACGACAGCGAGCTCGCGTTCAAGAACTTCATCGTCGCCTTCAACGGCCTGCTCGGGCTCGGTCCCCAGCTCTCGACCACGGATATGCAGGCGTTCACGGACTTCGCGCTCGCGATCCAGATGCCGCCGAACCCGGTCCGGGCGCTCGACAACTCGCTGACGCCGAGCCAGGCGGCCGGCCGCACGTACTTCCTCGGCTGCGACGGCCTGGACAGTCAGAGCGGCGGCGCGGTGGCGTGCGGCAGTGACGGTTACCCGACGAATCCGGCAGCCGGGCACTTCTCCGATGGCACCACGCACGCGAACCTCGGCTTCACGTGTCAGGGCTGCCACACCCTCGATCCGGCGAACGGATTCTTCGGCACGAACGGCCAGTCGAGCTTCGAGGCGCTGCCGCAAACGGTCAAGATCCCGCAGCTGCGCAACCTGTGGGACAAGGTCGGCATGTTCGGCGAGGTCGCCAATCGCACGACCGACGCCGGCGACAACGGCAAGACGGGAGCGCAGGTCCGCGGGACCGGCTTTGCAAACGATGGGAGCGAGGACACGTTGTTCCGCTTCCTGAAGGGGAGCGTGTTCGGCGCCTCGCCCGGCGGCCGGGTCGGGTTCGCGAGCGGCTCCGCGGGCGACACGCAGCGGCGCGCCGTCGAGCAGTACTTGCTGGCGTTCGACACCGACCTCGCTCCGATCGTCGGCCAGCAGGCGACCCTGCGCGCGGACAACGCGGCAGCGGTGGGACCGCGCATCGACATGCTCGTCGCTCGCGCGAGCGCGCCGTTCGTGTCTCGAATTCTCGGGACCGGGGTCCACGAATGTGATCTCGTGGCGCGCGCGGGCAGCGTGACCTACCAGCTCTCGGTCGCCGACCACCTGTTCCATCCGAGCAGCGGCGCGGCCGCCCTCACCGATGCGCAGCTGCGCGCGCGGGCCGGCGCGGGGGCCGAGATCACGTACACGTGCCTCCCGCCCGGCTGGGTGCAGTGAGCGCAGCGAGCGCGATTCCGCGCGTTCCCCCGTCCAGAGGATCGTCCTGGCCCAGGGCTCCATTCAAGTCCTGTTGCCCTGACGTGGGCCGCGAGGCGCGCTCGGACCACCGGTCACCGCGCGCCGCGCGCCGCTAGAGCGCCGACCGGATTGAATCCATCGCGATCACGCGGCCTTGGCGATGGGCATGGCGGATGACGATTCGAGCCGCCGTTGAATGACCTCGAGGTTGCTGAGGGCGCTGACTCGTCGCAGATCGAATTCATTTTTTCGGCTGCC
>JANXOM010000070.1 GCA_025353585.1 Deltaproteobacteria bacterium | reverse complement strand
GGGGAGTGCCCCCAGCCGCGGCGGAGCGCGTAGTCGTGATCCGCGTGCATCGCGTCGTGCACGAGCAGGTCGGCATCGCGCGCGAGCTCGACCGCCTCCGGCAGCGGGTTGTCGACGTCGGGGTACTCGACGTCGGACAGGATCGTGACGGTCTTGCCGTCCTTCGTGCCCGTGATGCGGAGCGCGGTCGTCCACATGCCGCCGTGCGGGACCGGCGCGGTCGCGATCTCGTAGCCCGGCAGGCAGAACGACGAGCCGGCGGCGAAGCTCTCGATCGAGACGCCGGCCGCGAGGTTCTCGAGGCCGTTGAGCGGCGAGTAGTGCGGATCGAGCTGCCCCTGCAGGGTCGCCTGCAGCGACGACGTCGCCGGGTTCGCGCCCATGATCCGGATCTGGTTGCCCTTGATGAAGAACGGCGTGAAGAACGGCAGGCCCTGGATATGGTCGAGGTGCGTGTGGGTCAGGACGATCGGCAGGATGCCCTGGCCCTTGCCGAACTCCGCGCTCATGAGGTGCTTCGCCAGCTCGGTCGCGCCCGTGCCGAGATCGACGAGCAAGCGCTCGCCCGCGTCCGTGACGAGCTCGGTCGAGCACGTGTTTCCGCCGTAGCGGAGGTAGTTGCGGCCGCACATCGCGAACGATCCGCGCGCGCCCCAGAAGCGGATCTTCATCCCGGCAGCGTCCGTTCGCGCTTGCGCTCGCTGCCGGCGTCGGGCTCGGGGCCGATCGGCAGCGTCATGCCTTCGAACGAGGTCAGCACCTCGACGCCGAGGCCGGCGCCGCGCGCGAGGTACATCGCGGCGATCTGATCCATCTGGTCGTCGCCGTGCCCCGGCGCGTGGTGGTAGAGCACGAGCCGCCGGACCTTCGCCTCGACGCAGATCTCGAGCGCCTGGTCCGGCGTGGAGTGGCCGTAGTGCGGGAACCGCGCGTACTCGTCGGGCAGGAAGTGGGTGTCGTAGACGACCGTGTCCACGCCCTCGAGCCGGCGCACGAGGGCCTCGCGCATGGCCCCGAGCGAGGTGCGATCGTCGTCGGTGAGGGGCTCGGGGCCGGACAGGAAGTGCTGCTTGTGGAGGACCTGGGTGAACGGCGCGGTGTCGGAGACGTACGCCCACGACGAGCCGTCGCGATCCATGCGGTAGCCCACGGAGCCGTACGGGTGGTTCAGCGCGATCGGCATCACGCGGAACGCGCCGATCGAGAAGTCATTGCCGGGCTCGACCTGGTGGAACTGAAAGCTCGCGGGCACGGCCTCGAGCGGCATCGGGAAGAACTCGTGGCGCGTGATGCCGCCGATGACCTGCTGCAGCTCGTCGGCCGCGGTCACGGGCGAGTAGATCGAGATCTGGGTGCCGGGGATGTACGCCGGCTCGAAGAACGGCAGGCCCTGGATGTGGTCCCAGTGCACGTGCGACAGCAGCAGGTGGTAGTGCATCGGCTGGCCGCCGGACTCGCGCGCCAGCTTGCCGCCGAGCGCGCGGAGGCCCGTGCCCGCATCCACGATGATGCAGTCGCCCGCGGCGGCGCGCGCCTCGACGCACGAGGTCTGGCCTCCGTAGCGTACGGTCGCCGCGCCGGGCACGGGGTAACTGCCCCGGACGCCCCAGAAGGTGATCTGCATCGACCCGCAAATTCTATCCCCTCCTAGCGAAAAGCCCAAAGATGCAGCCGCGGCGTTAGCGGCCAGGTTAACTAAGCCCATCTATGAACCCTCAGCCCAGGATCCTCGTGATGGGTGCCGGCGGCATCGGCGGGATCGTCGCGGCGACGCTCACCGAGGTAGGCGCGCCCGTGACCGTGGTGTCCACGAACCCGACGATCCGCGCCGCGGTCGACAAGGCCGGGTTTCGCGTGGTGGACGACGGCGAGGAGCGCACGATCCGCGGCTGGATCTCGCCCGCGCCGGAGGGGCGCTACGACCTGTGCATCCTCGCCGTCCAGCCACCCAACGTCGAGGAGGCGACGCGCACGGCCCTGCCCCACCTGGCGCCCGACGCGAAGATCGTCGTGATGTCGAACGGGCTCTGCGAGCAGCGGGTGGCGGCGCTCGCGGACGAGGAGCGCACGCTCGGCGCGATCGTGGCCTGGGGCGCGGCGATGCCAGAGCCGGGGAAGTACGAGCGGACGGCCGCCGGCGGGTTTGCGCTCGGCCGCCTGGACGGCGCGATCGATGACGACGTGCGTCGCGTGGCGGAGCTGCTCGAGGCAATTGGCCCCGTCACGATGACGACAAATTTACGCGGCGCGCGGTGGAGCAAGCTCGCGCTGAACTGCGCGATCAGCTCGCTCGGCACGATCGCGGGCGAGCGCCTCGGGCCGCTCGTGCGGCAGCGGCGCTACCGGCGGCTCGGGCTCGAGATCATGACGGAGGCGGTCGCGGTGGCGAAGGCCGAGGGCGTCGCGCTCGAGAAGGTTGCGGGCACGGTGGACCTCGAGTGGACGGCGCTGACGGACGCGGACCGCGCGTCGCGGATGTCGGCGAGCCTGACGGCGAAGCACGCCCTGCTGCTCGCGGTGGGGCTGCGCTACCGCCGGATGCGGTCGTCGATGCTGGCCGCGATCGAGCGCGGCCGGACGCCGGCGATCGAGTTCCTGAACGGCGAGGTCGTGACGCGCGGCGCCACGCACGGCATCCCGACGCCGGTGAACGCGCGCATCGTCGAGGCGGTCTGGAAGATCGCGCGCGGCGAGGCCAGGTCCTCGCGCGAGCTGCTCGACGCGGTGTGCTCGAGCGGGGACTAACCGGGACTGACCGCCAAGCCGCCACGGACGCCAAGCCGGAGCAAAGGGAGAGGTTTAGCGCGAAGCGCTATCACGTTCGTCCTCGGCTCAGGCTTGGCGTCCTCGGCGGCTTCGCGGTCAATCCGAGGAGGACAGCCCTCACGCCTCGAGCAGGAAGCGCACGAGCGCGAGGACGCGCGGCTCGAAGGTCGCGATCTCGGCGTACTCCTCGGGCGTGTGGAAGCCCTTGCCGCGCGGGCCGAGGCCGTCGATCGCGGGGATGCCGAGCGCGGCGAGCGTGTTGGCGTCGGAGCCGCCTCCCATGAGCGGCGCCTCGTCGCCGCCGAGGCCCTCGGCGCGCGCGGCGGCGGCGTAGCGCGCGAGCAGCGCGGGCGTGCCCGGCAAGTGCTCGAGCGGCGCGCGGCGGATGCCGCCATCGATGGTGAAGGTGGCGCCGGTCTCGGCGGCGAGCGCGCGGGCCAGGTGATCGAGCTCGCCGAGGAGGCGATCGCCGTCCGGGCCGCGCACGAGGCGGATGTCGATCTCGCAGCGGGCCTCGGCGGGGACCGTGTTCGCGCTCGTGCCGCCGGAGAGCTTGCCGACGTTGACCGTGACGGCACCATCGGGAGCCGTCATGCGCTGGGCCGCGTCGACGAAGCGGGCGAGCGCCCAGATGGCGTTGATGCCGTCGGCGAGGTTGTTGCCGGCGTGGGCCGCGCGCCCGCGCGCCGTGACGGTGAGCTTGCCGGTGCCCTTGCGGCGGGTGACGATCGCGTCGGTGAGGCGGCCGGCCTCGAAGACGAGGCCACAGGCGGCGCCGCGCGCGAGGGCGGCGAGCGGCCGGCTGCCGTCGACGGAGCCCGTCTCCTCGTCGGAGACGGAGATGACGGCGACCGGCAGCGCGGCGAGGGCGCCGGTGTCCGCGAGGGCCGCGAGCGCGGTGCGTACGACGGCGAGGCCGCCCTTCATGTCGAGGACGCCCGGACCGTAGACGCGCTCGGCATCGCGGCGAAAGCCGACGAACGAGCCGCGCGGGAACACGGTGTCGTGGTGGCCCACGAGGATGACGCCCGGGCGCGTGCCCCACGCGGCGGTCGTGAACGCGACGTGGTCGCCGGCGCCGTCGCCGGGCGTGCGGTGCGGCGTGAGGCCGGGGAGCGCGAACGCGGCGGTCAGCGCGTCGGCCATGGCGTCGCAGTCGGCGTGGTCGGCGGTGTACGACGACTGGGCGACCCAGCTCTCGACGAGCTGCCACAGCTCGGGCATGCGCGTCGCGACGGCTGTCCGGACTTCGGACAAGGCAGGCAGGGTCGGGGTCACGTTGGTCACGTTGACAGACTTGACACCGTCCCCAGTTATCCTGTCCAGATCATTGGAGAAGCTTGCGAAGGGAGAGTTTACAAACGTGACAGCGTCCCGCGGGTCAGGTGCGGCGGGAGGCCCAGCCGAGGAGGCCGAGGGCGAGGAGGCCGGTGGCGGCGAGGGCGGCGCCGAGGCCGAAGCCCGGGGCGCGGTAGGTCCAGTGGATGGCGTGGGCGCCCGGCGGCAGCGGCACGGCGCGACGCAGGACGTCGGCGGTGAGCCACGGCGTGTCGGTGCCGTCGACCGTGGCGCGCCAGCCGGGGGCGGAGGTCGAGGAAACGGCGGCGTACGCGGCGGCCGGACCCGCGTCGCACGTCAGGGCGATGTCACCGTCTCGCCACGCGACGATGGTGCACGCATCGGGGCCGCCCGGGTCGGCGTTCGGCTCGCCGGTGCCGCGCAAGACGAGCGTGCCGCGCGGGATGCCGGTGCCGCCGCCGGGGAAGAAGATGAGGGCGAGCGCGTCGGTGGGCGCGATGGTCCAGCGCCAGCCGTGCATCACCGCCGCGGGCGGCGCGGTCGGGAACACGCACAGCGACTCGCCGCTCCGCTCGGCCAGCTCTTTGAATCCGCGCACGGACACCATCACCGACGGCACGATCGCGATCGCCACGCCGTACCGGTCGAGCAGCACGCCGCCCTCGTTCGCGGACCGGAGCCATACGAGGTCTTCCACCGGGTCGCGCGCGGGATCGGCGCCACGAGCCGGCGCGAGGCCCCAGTGAGCCGCCCACGTGCCGGCGAGCGTGGCCGCCGAGTCCGCGAGATCGAGCGCCGCCGGTCCGCCCGCGAGCACGAACGGCACCGGCCGGAACGCGCGGATCGGCGCGGGCCCCGCGGCGGCGGTCCGCGCGGCGGTCAGCCACGCCGAGGGCGCCTCGACCGGGGCGCGGTCGGTCGTCGGCGCCACGTCGGGGAGCGCGCTGACGCTCGGCCCGACGACGAGCGCGAGCACCACCGGCGCCGCCCAGCCGCCGCGCGGGCGCCACGCGATCCACGCCGCGAGGCCGAGGCCGAGCACCGTGACCGCGCCATCGCGGCCGGCAGACGCGGCCGGGTGCGCGTGCGTCGCCGCGACCGTGGCGAGCAGCGAGACCGCCGCCGCCACGAGCAGCGCGCGCGCCGCTCGCCCATCGCCCACGAGCGCGCCGTCGAGCCCCGAGGCCGCCGCTGCCGCGACGATCGCGACGGCGACGCCGACGTGCAGCTCGGGCGCGCCGGCCCACGCGGGCCAGCTCCCGCCGCGGCCCGCGGTCAGCGCGAGGGCGCCGATCACCACGAGCGCGACCGTCTCTCGCCGCCCGAGCCGCGCGAGCGCGAACAGGCCAGCGCCGGCGAACAGGCTCGGGAACCACGCACCGTCATCGGCGAAGCGGCCGGGCGCGACGAGCTCCACGAGGCGCGCGAGGGACAGCGCGGACACCTGCGCGCCGATCTCGTGCGGGAGCTGCAGCGCGGCCGGCACCCACTGCGCGCCGCCGATGGCGAGCCCGGCCGCCAGCCCGGCCGCAGCCAGCGCCACGCCGCGCGCCGCCCCGCGATCGCGACCGCGAGCACGACGGCGTCCGCGAGCACCGCGAGCTGGCCCGCGAGCGCGATCGCCGCGAGC
>JANXOM010000161.1 GCA_025353585.1 Deltaproteobacteria bacterium | reverse complement strand
GCGCGGCGCGCACGGCGACGGCGCTTTTGTGTGCCTTTTTCTGGATCGACCCGGATGGCACCTTTGGGCCGCTCGCCTCGCCGCCGCTTGTTCCGATCGACCCTGTCAGAGACCGCGAAAAAATCGCGGTCTCTGTCGATCGGCTTGTCGGCTCCGCCGCCGGCGCCTGTCCGGAGGAGATCGCCCGCGAAGACGCGGGCTCAGCGGCGGATGAGGTGCGCCGCGGGGATGCGCGCAGAGAGCCAGCGACGGCGATCGCGGCGGCCGAGGGCGATGATCGCGATCGCGTAGACGAACGGGATCAGGCAAACGCCGATGAAGACGAGGCGATCCGCGAGCGGGTACGTGCCGGCGAGCCAGCGCCGCGCCAGGTCGCACGTGAGGAGGTGGCCGGTGAGGTACGTGACGGCGAAGGTCAGCGCGAGCGCGTGAAAGAAGCGGCGGCGACGCGCGGCGAGGCCGAGCGGATCCCAGCGCGGGACGTCGGGCAGCATCGAAGGACGGACACGCGGCGCGCGGGCGGGTTGCTATCCGGCGGCGGTACCGGAGAGGCGGTCCGCGCTCGGGAACGTGATGTTGAAGTTGACGATCGCCATCCGCGCGGGGACTCGGCCTCCATGGCGACGTGGGCCGAGGTACTCGCCGAGGTTGGCGAGCAGGGAGAGGACCGGGACGGCGAGGAGCTCGAGAGGCGACGGCGCGCGGACGCGGGCGACGGCGATGGCGGCGAGGGCGACGGTGCTCGTCAGCGCGAGGTGCAGCGAGCGATAGCGCGCGGCGATGGTGGCGCGATGGGCGGCGCGGAACGCCGCGACGTCGGCGGGGAGCACCGAAGGGGCATCGCACGCGAGCGTGGGGAGCTAGAGCGGGATCGGCCACTCGAGGTGGCGCTCGAACATCAGGGTGCGGTGGGCGGCGAGCTCGGGCGAGACGAGCGGGCCGAACGCCTCGGCGGCGCAGCCGAACGCGGCGCGGACCATGGGGCCGAGCTGGGGGCAGACATCGTCGGTGACCGGGAAGAGCGGGGTCAGGAACGTGGTGAGGTAGACGTCGAGGACGGAGACGCTGGGGCCGGTGAGGTAGGCGTGGCCGCGGGCGTGCTGGGCGACGAGGCGCGCGTGCAGGCTGGCGAGCTGCGCGGTGATGCGGGCGCGGACGGCGGGGAGGGCGCCGGGCGTGTAGCCGTAGCGGCGGGCGAGGAACTCGCCGATCGGCTTCGAGAAGCCGCGGCCGTCGGTGAGGGAGGCGTCGATCATGGCGAGGCGGCCGTTCCAGCCGAGGCCGTCCTCGCCGGCGACGAGCTCGAGGGCGCCCATGATGTCGGCGCGAGCGACGGGGTCGGCGGGTAGCACGGTGTCCGGGGCGGCGAGGCGCGCGACGAGGCCGACGATCGCGGAGAACGTGGTGCGGACGGGCTCGACGCCGTAACAGACGGCGGGGACGTTGTCGACGCCGGTCCACGCGACGAAGTCGGCTCCGTTCTCGCGGGTCTTGCGCGCCACGAGCGCCGGCACGTTGGCGATGCGCAGCGTGCCCTTGACGGCCTCCGACCATGGGCTCGGCACCTGCCCGTTGACCGCCACCCGAAGCCCGGTGGCCTCTCGCGCCTGCGCAACGTCCACGTACTCCAGCATTCCCCCCATCCTACCGGGGGACGGTGTAGTACCTGTCAACCCGCTCAAAAAATTTTCTCCAACAAATTCAGCAGCTTGATCGGGGACGGTGTAACACCTGTCCGCTTTGCGACGCTGCGAGCCTGTTGTCCGGACCCCGGACAATAACGGCCGGTCACCGCTACGCGCTGCAATGAGGAAGCGGACAGGTGTTACACCGTCCCCGGTCAAGCGCCTGGAATCGCTATGGTCTGTGCCGAGAGCCGGTTGACAGGTGTTACACCGTCCCCCCCCCCTCCGTTGGTTAGGCGCGCCAGCGGGAGGCGGGGTAGAGGGCGGCGAAGGTGCAGCAGAGGAGCTCGGGCAGCAGCGGGAAGATGCCGGCGAAGACGGCGTAGACGACCGTGATGCCCACGAGGACGCGGATCAAGTTGCGCCCGCGCAGGCGCAGCATGCCGTAATAGAGCCAGAGCACGCGGTCGGGGAACGTGCGCGCCCACGCGATGCAGAGGATGTCGCCGACGGCCCAGCCGCCGCAGCGGCGGATGAGCCAGGCGGCGTCGGAGAGCAGCGCGCACGACGCCGTGACCACGGCCGCCGCGAGCACGATCTCGGCGACCACGCGGCGCAGCCGGCGCTCGCCCCAGCGGCCGGCCAGCTCGCCGCCGAACTTGTAGATGGCGACGCACGTGATCAGCAGCGACCACGGGTCGCGCTCGACGAGGATCCACGTCGCCAGCCGCCAGACCTCGCCGTGCCAGATGCGCGCGGGCGCGAGCGCGGTCCAGCTGGCGAGCCAGCCGCCATCGACGAGCGCCAGGAGCGACGCCGCCAGCGTGACCGTGATCCACGTGGAGATGAACTTGCTCGACGAGAACCGCGGCCCCATCCGCCGAGCGTACACGTCTAGCCAGGCGCCGGCGGCTCGCGGTCGGCGTCGACCCACGTGCCGTTCGCGTGCTCGCGGAACCGCGCGCCGCACAGCTCGCAGCTCTTGAGCCGCGGCGCCCCCACCATGCGCCACGCGAAGCGGAGGTCGCCCATCCCGCAGCGCGGACAATGCCCGGGCATCAGGTCCGTCGCGGCCGCGGCGCTGTACGTCATGTAGAACAGCACGAGCGCGCCGAAGAGGGTGACGAGCTCCATCACGCCGCGCCCGAGCGTAGCAGGGACCCGGAGGGCCGAACGTATTCGCTCGAGCCTCCGCGCGCCGGTGTTACCCACGCGGGATGGGGAAGCTCGGCTCGCTCTTGCTGGCGGCGACGTGCGTGACGTGGGCCGCCTGCGGGCCGACCGACCGTCGCGCCACCCCCGACGCGCCCGCGATCCTCGACGCCCGCCCGCGACCCGACGCGCCGCCCGTCATCGACGCGCCCCCCGTGGCCTCGGGTCCCGTGCACGTCGTCATCACCACCGACAACGCATACTCCTTCGGCTACGGCGACCAGGCGACGATCACCACCTTCACGCAAGGCACGCGCGCCGGCACCGCGGGCGACATCTTCAACTGCCCGCTCGGCGTTGGCCCCGAGGCCTACGACATCCCCGCCGCGTCGGCCCCGGACGGCGCCTTCCTCTACATCGTCACGTGGGACGACCTCGCCGTCACCCAGGGCGTGATCGGCCAGTTCACGCGCGACACCGGCACCGTGCTCACCGGCGACTCACGCTTCGAGGTCTGCGGCACCGGCCTCGACTTCTCCACTGGCCCCGCCGCGCAAACCGGCCCCGACCTGGCCACCATCAACGCGCAGATCGCCATCTGCAACGCCGGCACCGGTGACCCCACGACCACCACCCGCGGTTGGGTCAACACGGCCGGCGCGACCACCGCCGGCGCCCTCGGCACCCTCGCGGTCGGTGAAGCCAACGACGATCCGAGCGGCACGTTCCCGATCGCGTGCGCGCAGACGCCCACCTCCGACGGCGTCCGGAGCGACGCGCACTGGATGTGGTACGACCCCGGCACCGGCGCCGACCCGTTTCACGCGACCGGCGTGAACACCTTCAAGGCTTTCCTGATCTTCCGGCTCGCGGCGGCCGTGATCATCCAGTGACGAGCGCCTAGGACCGGCCACGTGCCCGCGCGCACGTGTGCGCCCGCGCGCGCCGATCCGCGTCAGGGCTGTGTCACGGTGCCTCAGATGCTGGCCCACGCCCTGCTAATACCCGGCCTCGCGTGGCCCTTCCATCCAAGAACCGTCGGTCCCCGGCCACCCGTGCGGCACCGGCCGGCGTCGACAAGGTCCCGTCCGGCATCGCCGGCTTCGATCAGGTCACCGGCGGCGGCTTGCCGCGCGGCCGCACCACGCTCGTCTGTGGCGGGGCCGGCTGCGGCAAGACCTTGTTCGGGATGGAGTTCCTGGTCAACGGCGCGCGGATGCATCGCGAGCCCGGCGTCTTCCTCGCGTTCGAGGAGACCGAGGCCGATCTCGCGAACAACGTCGCCTCGCTCGGGTTCGACGTGGCCGGGCTCGTCGCCAGGAAGCTCCTCGTCATCGACTACATCAAGGTCGACCGCCGGGAGATCGAGGAGACGGGCGAGTACGACCTCGAGGGCCTCTTCGTCCGGCTCGACCACGCCATCACCTCGATCGGGGCCACGCGCGTCGTCATCGATACGCTCGAGACGCTGTTCACCGGCTTTTCGAACGAGGCCCTCCTGCGCGCCGAGCTCCGCCGGTTGTTCTCGTGGCTCAAGCTCCGCGGCGTCACGGCCGTCATCACGGGCGAGAAGGGCGAGGGCACGCTCACGCGCTACGGACTCGAGGAGTATGTCTCCGACTGCGTGATCTCGCTCGACAACCGCGTCCGCGACCAGGTCTCGACGCGTCGGCTGCGCATCGTGAAGTACCGCGGGTCGGCTCACGGGACCAACGAATACCCGTTCCTCATCGACGAGCACGGCTTCTCGGTGCTCCCGGTCACGAGCCTCCGCCTCGATTGTCCCGTCTCGAACCAGCGCGTCTCGACCGGCGTGGCGGCCCTCGACCGGATGCTCGAAGGCGGCGGTTACTACCGCGGCAGCAGCGTGCTCGTCTCGGGCACCGCTGGCACGGGTAAGAGCAGCCTCGCGGCCATGTTCGCCGACGCGAGCTGCCGGCGCGGCCAGCGCGTCCTCTACTTCGCGCTCGAGGAATCGAGCGCGCAGGTGGTCCGCAACATGGGCTCGATCGGGCTCGACCTCGCGCACTGGCAAGCGCGCGGGCAGCTGACGATCCAGGCTGCGCGCCCGACCGTGTTCGGCCTCGAGATGCACCTCGTCGCGATGCACAAGGCGGTCGAGCAGCTGCGGCCGAGCGCGGTGATCGTCGACCCGCTCTCGAGCCTGGTGACGGCCGGCGATCCCCACGAGGTCAAGTCGATGCTCGTGCGCCTCTTCGATTATCTCAAGATGAAGCAGATCACGTGCGTCGTGACCGCGCTGACGAACGAGAGCGGCCACGAGAACACCGAGCTCGGCATCTCGTCTCTCATCGACACGTGGCTCCGCGTGCGCGATATCGAGACCGCCGGCGAGCGCACGCGCGGCCTGTACCTCGTGAAGTCCCGCGGGATGGGGCACTCGAATCAGGTGCGCGAGTTCATCATCTCGTCCGCGGGCGTCGACCTCGTACCGGTCGCGATCGGGCCGTCCGGCGTCCTCACCGGCTCGGCGCGTCGACACCTCGAATCGGAGCAGCGCGCCGAGGTGCTCGCGGGGACGCGAGAGGTCGCGCGCCGCCAGCGGCAGCTCGAGGGCAAGCGCAGGCTCGTCGAGCAGCAGGTCGCCGTGATGCGCGACGCCCTCCTCGCCGAGGAAGAGGAGATGCGCGCGTTGGCCGCCGAGAGCGGCGAGCGCGACGCGCGCCGGGCGAGCGCCGCGGCGTCTCGCAACGCGAAGCGTAAACCGGAGCGCCGGCACGAGGCCGCCATGTCCAAGGAGGTGCGGTCGTGAGCCCAGCCAAGAAACCCCCGGCGAAGAAGCAGACCGCCGCGAGCGCCGAGTTCCTGCTGCGGCTCTACGTCGCGGGCCACACGCCCAAGAGCCTCACGGCCTTCGAAAACCTCAAGACGATCTGCGAGGAGCACCTCGAAGGCCGTTACCGCCTCGAGGTCGTCGACCTCCTCGAGAACCCGAGCCTCGCGCGCGGTCACCAGATCCTCGCGCTGCCCGCGCTCGTGCGCCAGCTGCCGCCCCCGGTCAAGAAGATCATCGGTGACTTCAGCAACGTCGAGCGCGTGCTGGTGGGACTCGATCTCGTGCCCGTCACGGCCGGGCGGCGCGCGTGAGCACGCGGCGACGGACCCCGACCTCCCCGGACGCCCGCGCGGTGGTGGCGACCGGCGTGTCGCCCGGTCCGGGCGCGCCGGCGCGCGTGTCCTTCCGGCTGTACGTCGCCGGGCCGTCGGAGCGGTCCACCCGCGCGATCCGCAACGCCCGCGACCTGTGCGACGGGCACCTGGGCGGCACGGCAGCCCTCGAGGTCATCGACATCATCCAGCAACCGGCCCGCGCGCGGCTCGACCAGATCCTCGCCGTGCCCGTCCTCATCAAGCACATCCCGTTGCCGGTGACGCGCCTGATCGGCGACCTGTCCGATCGCGTCGCCGTGCTCGCTCGGTTCGGCCTGGCCGCGGTGACCCCCGAGTAACATGTCCGACGCGAAGCTCAGCCGCGCGGACCTCGAGGCTCGTCTTCGCGAGGCGGAGGACACGCTCGAGGCGATCCGCATGGGGCAGGTCGACGCCCTCGTGGTCGACGGCCCCGACGGACCCGAGGTCTTCACGCTCAGGGGCGTGGACCACCGCTATCGGCAGCTGGTCGAGACGATGACCGAGGGCGCGCTGCTGGTCGCGCGCGATGGGGTGATCACGTACGCCAACGCGCGGTTCGCCGAGCTCGTCGCGCGGCCGCTCGCGGCCATGGTGAGCTCGCGGCTCGGGGCCTATGTCGCGCCGGCGCAGCGGGCGCTCCTGGAGGCGATGCTCCAGGCGGCCGGCGGCGCCGCGGCCAAGGCGGAGCTCGAGCTCGTCGTCGGCGAGGCCCGCGTGCCGGTGTACGTGTCGGCCACGCGCGCCGAGACCGACGAGCTGACCTGCGTCATCGTCACCGACCTCTCGGAGCAAAAGCGAACGCTCGCCCTCGTGGCCGCGGAGCGGCTGACGGCGCAGATCGTCGAGCAGGCCGCCGATGGCGTCGTCGTCTGCGACGCGGACGCGAAGGTCATCCGCGCGAGCGAGCCCGCGCAGCGCCTGGCCCGGGCAAACCCGCTGCTGCAGCCCTTTCCCGAGGTCTACCGGATCCACACGGAGGCGGACCCGCGGGCCGCGCAGTCGATCGTCCGCGCCGCGCTGGCCGGCCGGCTGACGAGCGGCGAGGAGGTCTGTCTGACGCTCGAGACCGGCGAGCAGCGCGACCTCTTGCTGTCGGCGGGTCCGATCACCGGCACGGCGGGGGAGATGCTCGGCTGCGTGGTCTCGTTCGTCGACATCACGGAGCGCAAGCGCGCCGCGAGCGAGCGGCTGCGGCTCCTGGAGCGTGCCGAGAGCGCCCGCGGCGAGGCCGAGGCGGCGAACCGTGCGAAGGACGAGTTCCTCGCGATGCTCGGCCACGAGCTGCGGAACCCGCTGGCGCCGATCCTGACCGCGCTGGAGCTCATGACGATGAAGGGCGACACGACGTCCCTCCGCGAGCGCGGCGTCATCGAGCGGCACGTCAAGGACGTGGTGCGGCTCGTCGGCGATCTGCTCGACGTGTCCCGCATCGCCCAGGGCAAGGTCGAGCTCGACCGCCGGCCGGTGGAGCTCGCGGCGCTCGTCGCGCAGGCGATCGAGACGGCGAGCCCGCTCGTGGAGGAGCGGCAGCACCACCTCGAGGTCATCGTCGCCGCGAACTTGTGGCTCGACGCGGACGGCCCGCGCATCGGCCAGGTGCTGTCGAACCTGCTCACCAACGCCGCGAAGTACACGCAGCGCGGCGGCCGCATCACGCTGCGCGCCGAGCGCGTCGGCGAGGAGCTCGTGGTGACCGTCGCTGACAACGGCATGGGCATCCCCAGCGAGCTCCTGCCGAAACTGTTCGATCTGTTCGTGCAGGGGCGGCGAACGATCGATCGCTCGGAGGGCGGCCTCGGCCTCGGCCTGTCGATCGTGAGGAACCTCGTGCGCATTCACGGCGGCTCCGTCGCGGTGCGCAGCCCCGGCGTCGGCCAGGGCCGCGAGTTCGAGGTGCGGCTGCCCGCGCTGCCCGCGAGCCACGGCGCGGCCGGGACGACGGCGGCCCACCCGGAGACCCCGGCGCCAGCGCAGGCCGGGCATCGCGTGCTCGTCGTCGATGACAACGAGGACGCCGCCGAGCTCCTGGCGTACGCGCTCGAGACACTCGGCCACCAGACGCGCACGGCCTACGACGGCCCGTCCGCCCTCGAGGTCGCGGCGGAGTTCGTGCCCGACATCGCCGTCCTCGACATCGGCCTGCCGGTCATGGACGGCTACGAGCTGGCCCGCCGCCTCCGCGAGGCGGCCCCGGCGCCGTTGCGGCTGATCGCGCTCACCGGCTACGGGAGCCCGTCCGATCGCGAGCGCACGGCCGAGGCCGGCTTCGACGCGCACATGGTCAAGCCGATCGACCTCGCGTCGCTCGAGTCGACGCTCGCGCGCTACGCGTGACGTACGCGTCGGCTCGGCGGGCCGCTCCGCGTCTCGCGCTTCCGCGTGTGGCCGCACTCGTTTCGCGAGTCGGCGGCCGAGGTGAAGGCGCACCCGCCGAGGAAGCTCGCCGTCCAGATCAACGCCGGGGATGTCAGCCACGCGATCGGCGCGAGCCCTGGACCCGGAGCTGCGTCGTGCGGTCGTGGGCGAGCTCGGCGTACACGCCGCTGTCGCGGGCGCGGAGGACCGCACGCGCTGGTCCTCACGCCCGTCGCCTGGATCTCTATTCGCGCGGCGCGCCGCGCAGGTCGAGCAGCAGGTCCGTCACCTTGCGCTGGTAGGGGTGGTCGCCGAGCACCGCCCCGACGCGCGCGCGGATGTCCGCCGCAGCGTGGTCCGGGTTCGCGACGATGAGCGGGATCTCGGAGTCCTGCTTCGACGGGCTGCCGTGCCACGAGCGGTACGGCGCCGCGAAGTAGAAGCGCTCTGCGGGTGTCTCGCGGTCGCCGTTGTGCGCGAGCAGCAAGAGGTCGCCGGCGCGCTCGCCGTGCGGCCCGACCGCCAGCTCGCGGAGTCGGTCGGCGAGGGCGACGTAGGTCGGGTGTGGGTGCGCCTCGAGGTAGGCGGCGATCGGCATCGTCTTGCCGCCGCCGACATAGACCTCGAACGGCAGGTCGATCTCGGCGACGGGCCGCGGCACGCGCACGAAGATCATGTCCAGCGCGCCCTTCATCCCGGGGGCGAGCGCGCCGTCGGCGTTGTTCGTGAAGAAGCCTTCGGCGGCAGCGAGGACGTCCTCCTGGTAGCGCGGCGGGGCCGACCAGGCGCACGCGCGCTCGCCGGGGCACTGCGAGCGATCGGCGAGGTATACGAAGCCCATCGCGCCGCCCGACGCGAGGACCGCGTTGAACGGATCGCGGGCGCCGACGGTCTGCTGGAACGGGCGCGTCTTGAAGCCGACCTTGTGGAGCACGCCCGGCGCGTCGTCCTCGTCGGCGTCGAGCGCGTGCTGGTCGTCGTGCACCACCTCCGTGTGGCCGTGGTCCGCGATCACGATGATCCACCGGTGCTCCAGCATGCCGCGCGCTCGCATGCGCGCGATCAGCGGCCCCAGCGCCGGGTCGACGACCTCGGTGAGGTAGGTCCGCCGCGCCCGGTCGGGCCCCTCGAGCGCCTGGTGCGCGTACAGGTCCGTGCCGGCGAGGTACAGCGTCAGCACGTCGGGGACCGCGCCTGACTCGAGGTGCGAGACGAGCGTCTTGATCACCGCCTCGTCGAGGTCTTGCATCGTCGCGCGTGAGTCCTTGCCCGAGAGGTGCGCGGCCTCCTTCTCGACGAACGCCTCGAACGCCTTGGCCATGACCTGGCGCTTCGCGAGGAACATGGTGTCGGCGCCGCGGAAGAAGTGATTCATCACGACCCACTCGAGCGCCGCGGGATCGGCGGCGTGGATCCGCTCGTACACGCTCGGCGCCTCGACGAGCTTGTTCAGGTACCCCTCCGCGTAGATCGCGAGGGTCGGCGCGGCGTTATGAAACGTCACGGGCGCCGGGGCGGCGAAGGTCTTCGTCTCGCGGATGAAGTACTCGTTGTTCGGGACGCCGTTCTCGCCGGCAGCGACGCCGGTGAACGTGCTCACCCACGCGGGCATCGTCGTCGACGGCAGGTTCGAGAGCAGGCGGTCGTCGAGGTCCGCGTGCGCGAAGTCGGGGCCGCCGAGGAGCGCCGCGAGGTTCGGCAGCTCGCCGGCGCGCAGCATGGCGTAGAGCAGGTCGCGGCCCACGCCGTCGAGCGCGAGTACCATGATCTGCGGCGAGCCCGGCGAGCTCGGCGCGGCGCCGGCGGGGCGCTCGTGCATGCTGATCACGTCGCCTTTGACGACGAGCTTGCCCGCGAGCTGACCGGTGCGACAGCTCGCCGCGGCCGCCGCGAGCGCGAGTACGACGGTCGACGAGAGGCGCATCACCGCACCCTGCGCCGTCGGCATACGGCGTGCAACCATCCGCCGCGTGAGTCGTGCGTCAAGTCTCGCCCTGCTGTTGCTGCTGGGGGCCAGCTGCAACCACCTCCCGGTCTGGCAGGGGACGGTCACGGTGAAGGCGATGGAGCGCGCGTCCATCGCGAAGTGCGGGACGGGCGCGCTCACCGCGGCGGGGGCCAAGGCCATCTCGCGGCCTCCGTATCTGCAGAGCACCACGACCACGGGGACGATGGTCGCGTGGGGCTCGACCATCGCGACGGCGGAGGTGGTCCTGCGCGAGCCCGGCGCGCCGGAGCCGCTCGCGACCTCGCCGGCCGAGTACGCCGGGCCCCAGGATCGCAAGGCCGAGCGCCTCGCCGCGCAGCGCCACCGTGAAGGCAAGGAGCTCGACGCGAACGAAATTTACGTCGTGCGGGCGCAGTTCTCCGGCCTCGAGGCCACGCACCTCTACTGTTACCAGCTGATTGCGGACGGCGTGCCGCTCACCGAGCTCGCGCCGCTGACGACGGCCGCGGCGGCCGGCACCGCCGCCGGGATCCGCTTCGTGGCGCTCGGCGACACCGGCACGGGCGGCGCGGCGCAGCTCGCGATCGCCAGGCGCATGTCGGCCGAGCCCTTCGACCTGATGCTGTTCCTCGGCGACATCGCCTACGACGACGGGACCCCGTCGCAGCTCGAGAGCCGGTTCTTCGCCGTCTACCGCGACTTCCTGCGCTACGTACCGGCGTACCCGGCGATGGGTAACCACGAGCGGCACACGCGCAAGGGCGCGCCGTACCTGGAGGCGTTCGTGCTGCCGGAGCCGGAGCGTTACTACTCGTTCGACTGGGGCGACGTGCACTTCGTGGCGACCGACACCACGCACCGCGACGCCGCGCAGCTCACCTGGCTCGACGCCGATCTCACGAAGAACAAGCTGCCGTGGGTGATCGTCTACGGTCACCACCCGATGTACACGAACTCGCTGCGCGGCCCGCAGGAGGGCATCCGCGCGGCGTTCGCCGAGATCGTGCAGCGCCATCGCGTCGACCTCGTCGTGACCGGGCACGAACACCAGTACGAGCGGTTTCGGATCAGCGGCGTCAACTATGTCGTGAGCGGCGGCGGCGGCGGGCAGCTGACGCGCTTCTTCGGCGAGACGCTCGCCCTCAAGCAGGCGACCGTCCACCACTTCCTCTCGTTCGCCGCGACGGCAAAGCACCTCGAGATGCGGGCGATCGACATCGAGGGCAAGGAGATCGAGACCCTCGAGCTGACGAAGGACAAGGCGGGCGAGGTCAACGTGAAGGTCGATCACCAGCCGGACGCGAAGCAGACCCCGGTAGCGCCCGCCACGACGACGGTGCCTGACGAGACCGTGCACGACGGCCCCGATGACGATAAGGATCGGCCGAAGGTCGGCCCGGGCGTCGGCTCCGGTGCGGGCGCGCTGGCGCCCGAGGCCGGCGGCTACTAGCGATGCCGGCAGCCGCCGAACCGAACGCGCGGCACCGCCGCCTCGTCGCGTGCATCCTCGCGGCCCTCTTCGCGGGCATCGCGATGGTCGTGTGGACGGGGCGCTGGGGGCTCGATCTCGATGTCGCGACGTGGGTCGCCGCGCACCGCACGGCGCCCGGCACGGAGCTGTTCCGCGGGCTCGCGCAGCTCGGCTCCCTGGTCGTGGTGGTGCCGGCGACGGTCGTGGTCGCGGGCTACCTGTTCGCTCGCCGGCGCGCGTGGGACGGGGCGTGGCTCGCGGTGGCGACGTACGGCTCGGCGATCCTCTACACGCTGACGAAGCTCGCCGTCGCCCGCTCGCGGCCAGACGCGGACCTGCGCGTGCTCCTCGAACCCGGCTTCTCGTTCCCGAGCGGCCACGCGACCCAGGCCTCCGCCTTCTGGCTCTCGGCGGCGGTCCTCGTCGGGCTCGACCGCACGCGGCGGACGCAGCGGATCCTGCTCGGGCTCGCGGTGCCGCTGGTCGCGCTCCCGGCGGCGTCACGCGTGTACCTCGGCGTCCACTGGACGCTCGACGTGCTCGGCGGGCTCTGCCTCGGGACGGCCTCCTGCCTCGCCATGCTCGAGCTGCGGGCGCGGCGACGCGGGCGCGTCGTCACCTAGCTCAGAACATCCCGACGACGGCCGCGCCGTTCGGGACGGGGACGATCTGCACGTCGTGCTTCATCAGTCGCGGGATCGTCAGGCCGAACCCGACGCCGACGAGGCCACCGGCGAGGACGTCCGTCAGGTAGTGCTTGTCCGCGGCCATGCGGAAGTACTCGGTCGACAGCGAGAGCGTGAGGCCGACGCCCCAGACATACGGCTCGGTCCAGTAGTGTCGCCAGTGGCAGATCATGCCGGCGGACGTGGTGATCGCGAAGCCGAGCGCGCTGTGGCCGGAGACGAACGAGGCGTTGTCGTCGGACGTGGGCACGTCCTTCGTGGGGTCGCCGAAGTGCGCGTACGGGCGCTGGCGGCCCGACGTGATCTTGATGAGGTTCACGAACGTCTCGCTCAGCACGACCGTCTCGAACACCGGCACGGTGTCGTCGATGAGGCGGCGCCAGCTCGCGTCCTTGTCCGCGAAGTAGAGGAGCGAGAGGCCGAGGATCGGCGCGGCGACGTAGGCGTCGAGCGTGCTGAACGTGCCGGCGAGGTTCACGTCCTTCCAGTGGACCGCGTTGCGCGCGGAGCTGTCGATGCTGTCCACGCCGCACCACCGGCACTCCTTCACCGCGAGCTCCGGCCGCGTCGTGACGTAGTACGAGATGCCGCCGAGCAGCGTGATCGACATGTGCGTGATGCGGTTCCGCGCGTACGGGCCCTTGTACCAGGGGACGTAGTCCTTCTCTCGATCCGCGCGCGCGACCCCGCCGCCGAGGCCGACCAGCAGGGCAAGAGCGAGGGCGAACGCGCGCATCTTCGAACGCTACACCCGCACCTCGAGGGCCCTCGGAGGGCGGCGGTGAAGTTCCGGAGAATGCCGCTCTTCGGCGTGCGCGTCAGCGCGGCGAGCGCCAGCGCACGGTCGGTTCGTCGCCGCGACAGCCCGCGGATCACGCGCTCCCGCCGCGGCCGATGATATTGTCAGGGTGGTGTCGAACCCGTTACCGACGGCAAGAGGCGGCGAGCTCAAGGCTCGGCGCGAGCTGAAGATGGCGCGCAGCGCGCACGCGTTCGTGCGCGGAAGCACGAAGCAGTTCTACGAGTGGATCGGCTCCGCCGCGGGTGGCCAGATCCCGCAGGGACCGAGCGTGTGGATCTGCGGCGACTGTCACATCGGCAACCTCGGCCCGATCGGGCACGTCGAGGGCCGGGCGGTCGTCGAGATGCGCGATCTCGACCAGAGCGTCATCGGCAATCCAGCGCACGACGTCGTTCGCCTCGCGCTCTCGCTCGCGATGGCCGCGCGCAGCTCGGATCTCCCGGGCGTGACCACCGCGCGCCTGACCGAGGATCTCGTCGCGGGCTACGAGCGCGCGTTCGAGGGCGAGGTGCCGTCCGAGGACATCGCGGACCTCCCGCCGCCGATCCGTCTCGTGATGAAGCGCGCGGTGAAGCGCACGTGGAAGCGCTTGTTCGACGAGCGCATCGGCGGCAAGCAGAACAAGATCCCGCTCGGGCGCCGCTTCTGGCCGCTGAGCGAGGACGAGCGGACCGCGGTCCGCGCCTTGACCGCGCTCGACGGGATCCGGGCGTTGATCGCCAAGCTCGAAGATCGCGACGACCGGACCACGCTGAAGTTTCGTGACGCGGCGTTCTGGGTGAAGGGCTGCAGCTCGCTCGGGCTCTGGCGCGTCGCGCTGCTCGTCGAGCTCCGCGACCGCAGCAAGAAGGGCAAGGACGAGACGTCTTTGGCGCTCCTCGACATCAAGCAGGCCATCGAGCCGAGCGCGCCGTGGGGCGGCGACGGCAACCCCGGCTTCGAGCCCGCCGAGCGCGTCCTGACCGGGGCCCGCAAGCTCGCGCCGGCGCTCGGCGCGCGCATGCTCGCGACGCGAGTCCTCGACCGCTCGGTGTTCGTCCGCGAGCTCCTGCCGCAGGACCTCAAGGTGGAGCTCGACGAGCTCGCCGCCGACGAGGCGCGTGCGGTCGCGTACTATCTCGGCATGGTGGTGGGGCGCGCGCACCGGCGGCAGATGGACACCGCGGCGACGGCGTCGTGGACCAAGGAGATGGCGTCCCACCGGACGAAGAACCTCGACGCGCCGAGCTGGCTCTGGCAGGCGATCACGCAGCTCGTCGCGCAGCACGAGTTCGCGTACCTCGAGCACTGCCGGCGCTATGCGCTCGAGGCGGATCGTCTGGCGCGCCCGCAGGCGGCCGAGGAGCTGACGCCCGCGGCCGAGGCGGCGGTCGCCGAATAGTCACCGCGGGGCGCGCACGACGCCCGCGAGCCGCGTCCCGCGCGGGCCGAGGTCGTACGTGTGGATCGCGAGCGCGCCGGCGGCGGTGCCGTTCGTGACCTCGTAGATGACGAGCCGGCTCGGATCGCTGTCGACGGCGGGGCTCGCGGCGCCGTGGGTCGGCTGGAAGCAGACCTGGCCGTCGGCGCCGATCCGGACCGGGACGGCCGCGCGCGCGGGGCCGCGGCGCTCCACGACCTCGTAGCGGTAGCTCGCCTCCGGCGCGATCAGGCGCCGGCGTGCGAAGTCGGTGGCGCAGATGGCGCCGTCCGCCGTGACCTGCACCTCCCCCAGCGGCGAGAGGCGCGTCAGGTAGCGCTGCAGGATCACGCGCTGGCGACTGAGGAGGAGCTGCAAGACATACTCGGCGTCGGTCGGATCCTGGAACTGGCCGGCGCTGACGAGCGTGCGGACGTCGGCGGGGGAGAAGTGCGCGATCTTGCGCGCCATCCAGGCGGCGTCGCGCTCGGTCATCCGCCGGAACGCGGGGTTTGGATACAGGGTTTTCCACTTCGCGGGCGCGAAGCGGTCCGCGCTGAAGAAGTGGAAGCGCTCGCGTCCCTTGACGTCGTCGCGGACATCCCACGGCCGCTCGATCGCGCCGAACGTGAGCAGGTCGACGAGCGAGTCTCCCAGATCGACGGCGTACGTATCCCCGAGGCGGCGCGTCAGCTCCGGGCCGCCGGAATCGCCGCCGAAGATCTCGCTCGTGTCGATGATGTAGTGGCGGACGAAGCCGGGCGAGCTGCGCGGGTTCTCCTTGTCCTGGGCCTCCCAGACGTCCATCGAGTTCTGCTCGCGTGCGTCCCAGTGGTTGAGCCACGCCGCGAGGACCTTGCCGCCGCGGAGCTCGCGCCGCTGCTCGTGGTCGACCGTGTCGTTGGGGTCGTCCTTGCGCGTGCCGATGTACGTGAACGGGCCGACCGGCAGGCCATCGAGCCACTTGGACGCCTGCATGCGCACCGCGTGATCCGGCATCTGCGTCGACGACGCGAGCACCTTGTCGTGTCGCGCGTCGTCGAACGGCGACGAGACCCCGCCGTTCGACACGAGCTTCAAGCCCGGCGTGAGCGCGAGCTGGGCCTTCTTGATCATCACGACCTGCTCGCAGGACGTGTTGAAGCCGATCGCGTTGTAGATCGACGCGCCGACGACGCTCGCCGCGCTCGCGCGCTCGGGCTCGTCGGTGTCATCGGCCTTGAGGAGGTAGAGGCCCTTGCCCGGCACCTTGACGCGGAAGCCGGGCGTGGAGCCGTTGTCCTTGCCGTGGTCGATGACCCACTCGCCGTCCTTCACCTCCGCGGCGAGCGGCAGCATATCCTCGGCCGTGCACCGGCCGCGCACGAGCTCGTCGTGCGTCACGGTCTTGTCGCCGACGCGGTTCGTGAACCACGCGGAGTCGGCCACCTCGTCGAGGCTGTTCGCGTTCGAGGCCTCGCCCCACTGCTCGAACGACAGCACGCGCGACAGCGGCTCGAACAGGAACTTGTCCACCTGGTCCCAGACGAACGGCGAGACGTACTCGACCGGCGCGCAGGTCTTCCGCGCGGGCTCCTTCTCGGACGGATCGGGACGGCACGGGACCGAGACGGGCGTCGTGTCCGTGTCGACCAGGAGCGGCCCGGTCACGGGGAACGGGCGCACCGCGGCGGGGGCGCAGGCGGTCAGCACGACGCAGATGGCAAGGACGCGCGACATCAGAACCCCGTCCGCGAGCCAAAGCTGACGCGCACCGACGTGATCTTGCCGCCCTGATCGAACGTCTCGGTGCCGAGGCCGACCAGGAGCTCGAAGCCCTGGTCGCGCGCGTCGGAGGTGGTCAGGCCGATGTCGGCCGAGACGCGAAGCTTCTGCAGGGAGAAGTTGTCGAGGTGGTCGCCGAACGCGTTGCCGGTGGAGAGCCGCGTCTGTCCGTTGAAGCCGACGGCGACGGGCCAGGTGTAGCCAAGCTGGGCCGCGGCGTAGCTGCGGTCGACCATGTAGCCGGCGATGAAGCCGGGCATCAGCGAGCTCCCGGGGGTGGCCAGCTCGTTGAACGGGACGAGGCCCCCTTGGAGCGGATCGACGAAGCCGACCGCGGCCTGGAGCTTGAGGACGCGGTTGTGCCCCGTCAGGTCGATCGCCCCGCCGGCGGCGCCGCTGTAGGCGATCCACGAGCGCTCGCGGTCCACCTCGAAGCTCGCGGTGGTCTCGGCGTGGGCGAACACGCCGCTGCCCGGGAGCGGCGCCGGGACGCGTGAATCGAGCGTGAGGTCGGCGTGCTCGAACAGCGAGGTGTAGTCGTCCTTGTAGCCAGGCGGCGGCGGGAGGACGCCCTCGGCGACGCGCACGTCGAGCGAAGGGTCCGCGCAGCAATCGCCCTCGATGTAAGAGACGGCGTGGATGCCGGACGTGAAGTTGACCTGCGACTCGCGGAGGAGCCGGCGGTGATAGCCGAAGCTACCCTCGGCGCGCTGGAGCCCGTAGCGCGAGCGCGAGACGTTTCGGGTCTCGGGGCCGATGCCGAAGAAGAGGTTGTCCTCGGAGCGCTTGAACTCGAAGCGCGCCTGGATGTACGCGGCCTTGTCGTCGTAGAAGTAGCGGTCGCCGGCGGTGACGTGGATCCACTTGTCGCCCCACGTCGCGGCGTGGAGGCGGATCTGGTTGTTCTTCACGATGTTGTCGTCGCCGGCGTAGACGAGCCCGACGCTCGGCAGGAGGCCGAAATCGAACAGGGCGGTCGGCGCGATGATGTCGTTGTTGGCGGGGCCGAACGTGAACAGCTCGACCACCGTGTCGGCCCAGTTCTTGCGCTCGGCGTAGGTCACGAGCGCGCCGAGCGGGCGGCGCAGGATGTACTCGTTCACCGCGTACACCGGCGCGAGGAGGACGCGCGGGATCCAGCGCCACGCCGAGTGCGGGCGCGCGTCCGGGTTTCCGCGGCCGTCGTAGTCAGGCGTCGCGCGCTTCGGATCGGCGGCGGCGACGGACGGGAGGCCAGCGAGGCCCGCGACGACGAGCGAGCCGAGGGCGGCGACGCCAAGATGAGAACGACGGGACGGCAAGGCGGAAACCAGCGTGCAGGCGCGGTTTGCAATCGCGGGGCCAGCGCAACAGGGGCGGCTGTGCCCCCAGGACACGCCTCGACGGTGAGATCTGGCGCAGCGTGGCAGCAGCGCACAGCCACACTTCCTCGTGCCTTTGCCCGCAAAGTTCGCCGCCACCCCCGCACCCAGGGGGATGAGCAATCGTTTCATCCCGCCCCGCGAGACCGGCGCGATCGCCGAGCCGGGCGCGCGCCTCGGCGGGACGGCCACGTACGAGTTCGGGCGGGGCGATAGCGAGGTCTTCATCGGGCTCGCGCGCGCGATGAAGCTCGTCGGCATCCTCTCGATGCTCTTCGGAGCCCTCGAGATCCTCAGCGGGATCGCGGTCGGCCTGAACCTGGCCGGGCTCGTCACCCTCGGCGAGGGCGCCGTGCTGATGCTCGTCGGCGGGTGGCTCGTACCGGCGTCGAGCTCGCTGGCGGCGGTCGCGCGCACGTTCGGCGACGACATCGGCAACCTGATGGACGCGATGCGGCGGCTGCGCAGCGTGTACACGCTGCAGGCGTGGCTGCTGGGCCTGGTCTGCCTGCTCGTGCTGGTCTCGGTGCTCGTGGCGATGGGCTCGACGGCCCATCACTGAGCCCGCGTCTCCGCGGGAGATCTCCTCCGGACAGGCGCCGGCGGCGGAGCCGACAAGCCGATCGCCAGAGACCGCGATTTATTCGCGGGGATCTAAGACCCCGCGCGACCCGTGGACGTCGCGAGCCGTGCGCCTCCGCACGGTCCCGGGATGACCGGGCGCGGGTGTCGCACGCATGAGAGCTGCGCAAGACGGCGGCGCGTCTGGCACGGCCGTTCGTACAATCCCTGCGATGTCCCTCGCTCCCTTCGCCGCCGAGCCGGTGGAGCTGGTGTTCTCGCGAGTGAGCATCCTCCTCGTCGACGACCGGCCCGAGAACCTGCTCGCGCTCGAAGCGAGCCTCGATGACCTCGGCCAGAAGATCGTGCTCGCGGACTCGGGGGCCGCCGCCTTGCGCGCTGTCCTCGACGAGGACTTCGCGTTGATCCTGATGGACATCCGCATGCCGGGCCTCGACGGCTTCGAGACCATGGCGCTCCTCAAGCAGCGCGAGCGCTCACGCGACACGCCGATCATCTTCCTGTCCGCGTTCCCCGAGGATCATCACGTGCTGCGGAGCTACTCGGTGGGCGCGGTCGACTACCTGCTCAAGCCGTACGACCCCGAGGCGCTGCGCGCGAAGGTCTCGGTGTTCGTCAAGCTCAAGCAGAACCAGCTGGCGCTCGTCGCCGCCCACGCCGAGCTCGAGCAGCGGGTCCGCGAGCGCACGGCGGAGCTCGCGGCGGCCAACGCGATCCTCG
Organism: Deltaproteobacteria bacterium; assembly: GCA_025353585.1. Lineage (GTDB taxonomy): Bacteria > Myxococcota_A > Polyangia > Haliangiales > Haliangiaceae > JABFXX01. The sequence goes on along the minus strand of JANXOM010000161.1, from coordinate 17,051 downwards.
AGCACGAGGTGCAGACGCGCAAGCAAGCCGAGCAGCGGCTCTTCGACCAGGCCCACCATGACTCGCTCACGGGGCTCGCGAACCGCGCGCTCCTCCTCGAGCGCCTGCAGCGCGCGGTCGCGCAATCGCGGCGGCGGGCGAGCCCGAGCTTCGCGGTCATGATGATCGATCTCGATCACTTCAAGGTCGTCAACGATACGCTGGGTCACGCCGCGGGCGACGCGCTCCTCGCGGGGGTCGCCGGTCGCCTGCGCGGTTGCCTGCGCGAGGTCGACACGGCGGCGCGCATCGGCGGCGACGAGTTCGCGATCCTGCTCGACGGCGTCACCTCGCTCGCCGACGCGACGTGCACGGCCGACCGCATCCAGCAGGCGCTCGCGAGGCCGTTCGACGTCGACGGCACGCCCATCACCGCGAGCGCGAGCATCGGCATCGCGCTCATGGACCAGACCTACGAGCGCGGCGGCGACCTCCTGCGCGACGCGGATGCGGCCATGTACCGGGCCAAGGAGGCCGGCCGCGCCCGCAACCAGATCTTCGCCCGCTGACCGGCCGTCAGCAGCGCAGCGTGATCCAGGCGGGGGCGTGGTCGCTCGCGCCGGGCTGGCCGCGCACCCAGGTGTGGACGCCGGCGTCGACGAGCGCGGGGGCCAGCGGCGGGGCGAGCAGCAGGTGGTCGAGGCGCAGGCCCGCGTTGCGCGTCCAGTGCTCGCGGAAGTAGTCCCAGAACGTGTAGATGCGCTCGCCGGGGTGCTTGGCGCGGAGGGCGTCGAGCCAGCCCTGCGCGAGGAGCCGCTGGTAGCACGCGCGCGCGGCCGGCTGCAGGAGCGCGTTGCGGAGCCACGACTTCGGATCGTAGATGTCGTCGTTCGTCGGCACGACGTTGTAGTCGCCGGCGAGGACCACCGGGTGCCCCGTCGCGTGCAGCGCCTGCGCGTGCGCGATGAGCGACTCGAACCAGGCGAGCTTGTAGCGAAACTTCGGGCCCGTCGCCGGGTTCCCGTTCGGCAGGTACAGGCACCCGACCAGCACGCCGTGCACCGCCGCCTCGAGGTAGCGCGCGTGCCCGTCCGTCTCCTGTCCGGGGAGCGCCCGCCGCGTCACGATCGGCGCCGGCCCCTTCGCGAGGATGGCCACGCCGTTCCAGCTCGCCTCGCCGACCCACGCCGCGCCGTAGCCGAGCGCCTCGAGCGCGCGCACCGGGAACTGCTTGTCCGTCGCCTTGAGCTCCTGCAGGCACACGATGTCGGGCTGCTCCCGCTCCAGCCACTCGACGAGGTTCGGAAGCCGCTTCACGATCCCGTTGATGTTGAACGTCGCGAGCGTGAGCGGGCGCGGGCGGGCCATCGGGCGGCACGAGCATAGCGCCAGTCCGGGAGGGCGATAGCGCGATCGCGGATTGCGCGGCGTGACCTTCACGTGCTGGAGTGCAGGTGTGTCGGACGTGAGCCAGCCCCCCCGTCCTGCCCGCGCTCACATCGTTGCGATCGGCGGCGCGAGCCGCGTCGCGTTCGAGCAGATCGTGCGCGCGGCGCCGGCCCAGGTCGGCCGCTGCTACGTGGTGCTCTTCGTTGGCCTCGGCGACATCCTGCCGGCGCTGCGCCGCGCGGCCACGCTGCCGGTGACCCTGATCGAGCATGGGACGGTCCCGCAGGCGGACCGGATCTACGTCGCGCCCACCGGGGCGGACGTGATCTACGCGAACGGCGCGTTCGAGCTGGTGCCACCGACCGCACCGGCCGTGCCGCTCGATCGCCTGTTTCGGTCCCTCGCGGACGAGGCCGGTCCGGAGACCACGTGCATCGTCCTGTCCGGCAGCACGGGGGATGGCGCGATCGGCCTCAAGCGCGTGAAGGAGTGCGACGGCTTCACGATCGCGCAGGCGCCGGACGACGCCGAGGACCCGCGCGGGCCCATGGCGGCCATCGAGACCGGGCTCGTCGACATCGTCTTGCCGGCGAGCGAGATCGGCGGGCGCATCGCCGCCCCGATGCCGATCGAGACCGAGATCCTCGACGACGAGCACCGCCGACGTGATGCCGCGGCGGATGCGCTCCGCGACATCCTCACGCTCGTGCGCGTCCGGACGGGACACGACTTCTCGCAGTACAAGCGGCCCACCCTCTACCGCCGGGTTGCGCGCCGGATGCAGGTCTGCGGGCGCGCGACGCTCGCCGACTATCATCGCCACCTGCGCGAGTATCCGAGCGAGCTCGAGCACCTGCTCCGGGATTTCTTGATCTCCGTCACGAACTTCTTCCGCGACCAGGACGCGTTCGAAGCGCTCGCGCGCCTCGCGGTGCCGGCGCTGTTCGCGAATCGCACGGCGGGGGATCAGGTGCGCGTGTGGGTGGCGGGGTGCGCCTCGGGCGAGGAGGTGTACTCGATCGGGATGCTGCTCCTCGAGTACGCGGACCGGTTGGCGAGCCCGCCGGCCGTGCAGATCTTCGCCACAGACATCGACGAAGCTGCCCTCGCCGAGGCGCGGGCCGGTCGCTACAGCGAGGCCGCCGCGGCGGACATCTCCGCCGAGCGGCGCGCGCGCTTCTTCGTGCACGAGGCGCAGGAGTATCGCGTCAACAAGGAGCTGCGCGAGATCGTCCTGTTCTCGCCGCACAACCTGCTGCGTGACCCGCCGTTCTCGCGGCTCGACCTGGTGTCGTGCCGCAATGTCCTCATCTATCTCAATCGCGAGGCGCAGGACCGCGTCCTGTCCATGTTTCACTTCGGGTTGCGGCCCGAGGGAAACCTGTTCCTCGGCTCGTCGGAGTCGGCGGAGGCCGCCGCGCTGCGGTTCGGTCCGGTGGACGCGAAGGCTCGCATCTTCACTCGCCGCACCGTCCCGGTCGGCCTGGTCGTGCCCGCGCTCGCGGCCAACGCCCGCTGGCAGCCGCGCCCGACGACGGTCCCGGCTCCCGCCGAACGCACCGCGAGCTCGTTCGGCGACGTGCACCACCGCGTCGTCGAGTTCTACGCGCCGCCCAGCGTGCTCGTCGATGAAGAGCTCGAGGTGCTCCACATGAGCGAACACGCCGGCCGGTTCCTGCAATTTGCGGGCGGCGAGCCGACGCGCCAGCTCTTTCGGCTCGTTCACCCGAGCCTCCGCGTCGAGCTGCGCTCGCTGATCTACGCGATGCGCCAGAGCAAGACCGCCCTGGAGACGCGCGACGTGCGGGTCGAGAGCGAGGACGGCGCGCCGCGCACCGTGCAGATCCGATTGCGCACGGTCGTGATGCCCGACGTCGGCACCGGCCTCCTCCTCGTGATGTTCGACGAGCTCGAGGAGCGGAGCGACGGAGAACGCCTCGACGTGGACGCGCGGGGTCCGGCGCTGGCGAGCGCCAACGAACCGGTCGTGCGCGAGCTCGAGGACGACCTCCAGCGCACGCGCGATCATTTGCGCACGTCGGTCGAGCAGTACGAGACCTCGCTCGAGGAGCTCAAGGCGAGCAACGAGGAGCTCCAGGCGATCAACGAGGAGCTCCGCTCGGCCACCGAGGAGCTGGAGACGAGCAAGGAGGAGCTGCAGTCGGTCAACGAAGAGCTGACGACGCTCAACCACGAGCTCAAGATGAAGATCGACGAGGTCAGCCGCGCAAACAGCGACCTCCAGAACTTGATGGCGTCGACCGACCTCGCCGTCTTGTTCCTCGATCGCAAGCTCAACATCAAGCGCTTCACGGCGCGCTCCGTCGACCTCTTCAACCTCATCGAGTCCGACGCGGGGCGCCCGTTGTCCCACCTCACTCACCGCCTCGCCGTCGACGACCTGGACGGCATCGCCCGCCAGGTCTTGCAGCACCTGCGCGTGGTCGAGCGCGAGGTCCTCACCGACGACGGCGAGCCGTACCTGCTACGCGCGCTGCCGTACCGGTCGCTCGAGGATCGCATCGAGGGCGTCGTCTTCACGTTCGTGGACATCGGGAAGACGCGCCGCGCCGAGGCCGCGCTCCTGGCGAGCGACGCCCGGTTTCGGCTCGCGCTGTCCGCCGCGCCGGCCGTGGCGACCACGCATGACGCGGCCGGGACCTGCACCTGGGCGTTCGTGGTCGGCAAGGAGGTGCCCGCGCGACGGGCCTGGCGCCGTTCCTGTCGCGGGCGGACGCGGACGCGCTCGCCGCCCTCGAGGCCCAGGCCCGCAGCGACGGCCGTGGCAAGCGAACGCAGCTCACGATCGACGTCGACCACGAAGCGCGGATCTTCGACGTGCACGTCGAGCCGGTCGTGGCGAACGGGCAGTTCGCCGGGCTCATCTCGGTCGGCTACGACATCACCGCCAGCAAGCAAGCCGAGGCCGCGCTGCGCGAGGTCGACCGCCGTAAGGACGAGTTCCTCGCGACGCTGTCGCACGAGCTCCGCAACCCCCTCACGCCGCTGCGCGTGGCGCTGGACGTGCAAAAGCTCGCGCCTGACGACCCCGAACAGCAGCAGCGCACGCGCGCCATCATGGATCGCCAGGTCGACCAGCTGACCGCGCTGGTCGACGAGCTGCTGGACCTGTCCCGCATCGCGCAGGGCAAGATCGAGCTCGCCCACGACGCGCTCGACGTCCGCACCCTCGTCGCGGCGGCGATCGAGGACACGCGCAGCCTCGCCGACCAGCTCGGCCACCGCATCTCGGTGGCTCAGGCGGACGAACCGCTCGTGGTCTCCGGAGACCGGACGCGGCTCCTCCAGGTCTTCGTGAACCTGCTCGCGAACGCGTTCAAGTACACGCCCGACGGCGGCGCGGTGCACATCGAATCGCGTCGGACCGGGGAGGCCGTCCTGGTCTCGATCCGTGACACGGGGGTCGGCCTCGCGCCGGACCAGCTCGAGACGATGTTCGAGCTGTTCGCGCAGTCGCGTGACGCGCGTGGCCGGTCGCGCGGCGGGCTCGGGATCGGGCTCAACGTCGTGCGCCGACTCGTCGAGATGCACGGCGGCACGGTGATCGCCACCAGCCCCGGGCTCGGTGCGGGCGCGACCCTCACGGTCGAGCTGCCGGTCCATGACTGACACCGCGAGCGAGGTCGCCTCGGCCAGCCAGCTGCGCGTGCTGGTGGTGGACGATTACCCCGACGCGGCCAGCGCCGCGTGCGAGCTGGTGAAGCTGCTCGGCCACCAGTGCCAGTTCGCGCTCGACGGGCGAAGCGCGCTGGCGGCCATCGCGGCCAACTACGCGCCCGACCTGGTCATCCTCGATATCGGCTTGCCTGACATCAGCGGCTACGATCTGGCGCCCCGCGTGCGCGAGCTCCTGGGCGGCCGGACCGTCGTCATCGCGGCGATGACCGGCTGGGGGCAGCCCGAGGACCACGAGCGCTCGGCGGCCGCGGGCTTCGACGGCCATTACACGAAGCCGACGAGCGTCGCGATGGTGCAGAGGATCCTGCTCCTCGCGCGCGAGCGTGCGCACCCGGGCTCCGCGCCGACCTAGCGGCCTTGTAGCTCGAGCAAGAACTTTTGTGCCGTGGCCGACGACGCCATCGCCTCGCGCGCGCGGTCCGCGTACGTGACCGCGGCGATGCGATTGCCGGCGTGCTCGGCGTCGCGCGCCAGCGTCTCGAAGACGGCGGCGCGGTCGTGGAGCGCGCGGACGGCCGTCCACAGCGAGCGCTCGAGCTCCTCGCGCGAGTGTCGGAGCATCGACCGCGGGTTCGCGGAGTGGCCGAGGTAGCAACGGTAGTGACGGGTGCGGGCGTCACCGGCGCGCCACAGGGGACCGTTGCACTCCGGGCAGGGCATGGGCGCGCGGACGCCGAGGCGATCGAGCTTCGCCGGGTCGGACGGGCCACGGTCCAGCTCGGCCTCGAGCGCGATCGTCTCGGCGGGCGCGCGCATCTCGATCGGCTCGGCGACGAGCGCCACGAGCTTGGGCGCGATCGCCTCGAGGGCCAGGACCGCGTCCGCCCCGGCCTGCGCGATCGCGTGGGTGGGCATCTCCGGGAACTCGGCGGTGGCGGGGTCCTGGACGATCGCGTAGCCGCCGCACGCGCGGATCGCGGAGAGCCCGATGACGCCATCGTCGAGCATGCCGGTCAAGATGACGCCGACCGCGCGCGCTCCGTAGAGGGCGGCGACCGAGCGAAACGCGCGGTCGATCGACGGGCGAAAGTGGTTCTCGCGCGCGCCGGCGTCGAGCCGCAGGTGGTGATCGATCACCAGGACGTGCGCGCCCGCGGGGGCGACGTAGACGTGGCCGTGCTCGAGGCGCGTGCCCTGCTCCGCCCAGCTCACGGGGAGCGGGGAGCGCAATTGCAGGATTTCGGCGAGCTCGCTGCCCTCCGTCAGGTGCTGGATCACGAGCACCGCCGCCGGCAACGCCTCCGTCAATCCGGCGAGCACGGTCGGGAGGGCAGGGATGCCCCCCGCCGAGCAGCCGATCGCCACCAGTTCCCGCCGGGTCTGTTCCGCCATACAGCCAGTGTTGCAAGAACTGCCCCGCAGGAGAAACACCAGGTTGGACCGCACGCCGTCACCGTGCGGTGTGCGACCACGCCACCCTCGGGCAGACGGAGCGTCAACTTCGCCCGGTAGTAAACTCGGTGCCCCACGTGCCGTCCTGCGGATTGCGCTCCGGCGGAGTCCGGCGCGGGGTCGCGCTCGCGCGCAGGACGGGCCGCGCGCGTGGGCACGTGCTCGGTCATGGCCGGTCACGGGCCGCCGACCGCAGCGCCGACCCGCGAGGGGCCGATGGTCACCTCACTTGAGGATCGCGCCGCACTGGTTCGCTACGCCGTCGACGCCGCAGAACTCGCCGTCGCAGGTGCCGCAGTCGACGACTCCGCCGCAGCCGTTGCCGAGCTGGCCGCAAGTGGCGCCGGCGCCGGCGCAGCTGGCGGGGAGGCAGAGCCCGGTGCCGCACAGGCTCGGTCCGCCGCCGCCGCAGACCTCGCCGTTCGTGCAGTCGCGGCAGTGGAGGGTCACGCCGTCGTCGCAGCCGTCGCCCGCATCGCCGCAGCCGATGCCTTGCTCGGCGCAGGTCTTCGGCGTACACGCGCTCGCCGGCGGGCCGCTGCAGGACGCGAGATCGAACAGCATGAACTCGAGGGCCTTCTCCTGCGGCGTGAGCGGTCCGTCGCTGCACTCCGCGGGAAAGAGGGAGCCGGCCGAGGTGGTGTCGGAGATGTGAAAGTCACTGTACGTGACGCGGCCGCACTGCTGCGTCGGGCGCGCGAGCGGCGGATATGCGATCGGCGTGTCGAAGGTGTAGTGGAGCGGAGCGGTGAAGGTCGGTGTGCTCGCGTAGAGCCAGCGCTGGGCGGGCGTCTTGGCCGCGGTCGCGAGGATGGAGCTGACGGCGTCGAAGTCGTGGCGGACCACGTTGACCGTGATCTGGCCGAGCACCGTCGACGCGCCGACGCCCTGGAGCCACGTCGCGAACGCGATGCGGCGGGCCTGGGTGTCGGGATCGGATTGCAGCGACTGATCGACGAGCGCAGTCGTCGTGTCGGCCGAGCCCTGGTCCACCGCCCACGACGCGGTCTGCGAGAACGGTTTCGGCCCGGTGTTGGTCGCGGCGTCGCCCGTGCTGTCGGTCAGCCAGACGTAGCCGTAGTGCGTGGTGAACACGCGGCCGCCGGCGTTCGCGAAGTCGATGACGTGCTTCTGCTCGACCGGCGTCTTCGCGACGGGCTCGCCGACGCACTCGAAGAGCGCCATGTCGTAGGCGGCGAGGGCCGTCGCGCTGTCGTAGAGCATGGGGGCGGCCGGGGTTGCGCTGTCGATCTCGGCGCCGTTGTCGCGATAGAGCTGCACGCGGCCACCACCACCGGGGTTGGTGAACTCGACATCATCGATGCCGGTCTTGCGCAGGACACAGTGCATCGCATCGACGTCACCGGTGCTGACCGCCATGAGCGGGATATCGCTGCGCAGGTCACCGGGCTCGCCCGCGTGCGTGCGCGGCAGGTGGGTCTGCGCGGCGGTGAGCATGGTGTTCGCGCAGCACGCGACGGCGGGGATCGTGATCTGCCGCCGCCAGCGACCGAGCTGGATCACGAGCGGGATCGCCGAGCCGCACGGCGCGTCCGCGATGGTGAAGGTGCCGTCGGTGCCGGTCGTGGCGCTGACCAGCGGCTCGCCGGAGACGAGCGAGCTGCACGTGCCGCAGGCGACGCCGGCCGTGAACGGGAGGACACCGAAGCGCGGCGCGGGCCCGCCGTTCGGGATGTAGACGAGCGCGCCGTAGATCGGATCGGGCGCGCCCCACAGCGCGACGTCGTCGTGGCCCGGGGCCGTGACCCGGCCGGTGATGGTGGTGCGCGCGGGGCTCGCGCAGCTCCCCTGCTGCGCGCACAGGCCATCGCACGGCGGGATGGCGCAGGTGTTGGGGACGGCGCCCGCGCCGCAGATCTCGCCGGAGCCGCACGCGCCGCAGCTCGCGGTGACGCCGCCGCAGCCGTCGGAGACCGTGCCGCAGGTCGAGTGCGCGGCGGCGCACGTGCGCGGGACGCATGCGCCGCTGCCCGAGCCGCCGCCGCAGGTGAACGCGCTGCCGTCGCCGCCGCAGAAGTCGGGCGCGGTACACGCGCCACACTGCACGACGAGGCCGCAGCCGTCGCCGACGGGCCCGCAGGTCGCGTGCTCGCTCTCGCACGTGACGAGGCCGCACGGCGCCGCGTCGATGGACGCGTCGTGGTTGCCGTGTTGCACCTGGTAATCGTCGCCGGAGCCGCAGGCCACCGCGGCGAGGACGAGCGCCAGAACCAACCGACTGACCTGGCGCATCGACCTCAGGATCGCACGAACGAGCCCCGGGGGCCATCCGGGGCGAGGACCACGCGCCTTTGGCCACCGCGCTCGCGTCGCCGCCGGTCGCGCGCCTCCGGCGGCTCGACCTGTCGCGAAACCTCGGGCGCGACCAGATCGAGCCGATCCGCGTCGTGTTCGGGGCCCGCCTCGAGGGGTAGGCTCTCGCGTCATGCGCGTCATCGCGATCGCGATCGTCGTCGGGGCATGCGGTGCGCCGCCGGCCGGCCCGCTCGTCGAGCATCGCGCCGCGGCCTCCGCGCCGGCTGCCACCGACCTGCCGCGCCAGCTGGTCCATCGCGGCGTCCTCGTCGGCGCGCACGGCGGCGTCGCGACGCGCTCGACCTGGACGCTCACCTTCGACGAGCACCGGACCACCGCGACCCTCGTCAGGACCGAGGAGCGAGCGCCGGCACCCCTCTCGCTCGAGCAAGCTGACCGCGGCGCGCCCTGGACCGCGCGCCCCGCCGAGACGCGCACCGAGGCCGGCCCCGTGCGCCACGTCGGCGACCACCTGGTCCTCGAGCTCGCGTCCCCGACGGACTCGCTCTACCTCTACTGCTGGCGGCGTGCGTTGCCGCTCGCGCCCGCCGGCGCCCGGCGCATCGCGCGTCCCGGCCACGCCCGCGACTGCACCGATCGCGGGATGTGGAACACCCCGACCACCGTCACGCTCGCGGCGCTCGTGTGCGGCCAGGAGGACGCCGGCGACGAGGCCGACCTGGAGACGCACTGGCAGTTCGGGGCCGCGCCCGGTATCGAGCGGATCGAGGACAGCGGCGACTGCTTCGAATGGCAAGGCCTGCGCGTCGCGCGGTAGAGTCGCCGCCGCATGAAGCCCTCGCCGCTGCTCGCCCTGTTGCTCGTCGCGTGCGCTCACGTCCCCGCCACCCCGGAGCACCCGAGCGCGGCCGATCCGCTCGCGCCGGACATCGACAAGCTCGCGGCCGCGGCCGTCGACACGCAGGCCACCGCCGGCGTCTCGGTCGCCGTCGTGCGCGCGGACGAGGTCGTGTTCGCGAAGGGCTACGGCTTCGCGGACCTCGCGGGGAAGCGTCTGGCCGACCCGTCGACGATCTACAGGATCGGCTCGCTCACGAAGCAGTTCACGGCGGCCGCGATCGTGCAGCTCGCCGAGGCCGGCAAGCTGAGCCTCGACGCCGACGTGCGCACGCTCGTCGAGGTGCCCACGAACGGGCAGGCCGTCACGCTTCGCCAGCTCCTCCATCACACCTCGGGCATTCCTGACTTCACCGACCTGCCGTCGTACGAGACGGAGATGCGCACGCCGCACACGCCGGCGCAGATCGTCGCGCTCGTGAAGGACGCGCCGTGGAAGTTTGCGCCCGGCTCGCAGTTCGAGTACTCGAACACCGGCTATGTCGTCCTCGGCATGGTGATCGAGAAGGTGTCTGGTGAGGCGTACGCGGCGTACCTCGCGAGGCACGTATTCTCCGCGGCGCACCTCACGAGCACGAGCTACTGCGACGAGTCTCGCCCCGACGCCCACCGCGCGACCGGCTACGAGCAGAGCAGCGGCCTCGTGCCCGCGCACCCGATCGACCTGTCGACGCCGTTCTCCGCCGGCGCGCTGTGCTCGACGGTGCTCGACCTCGCGCGCTGGGACACGGCGCTCCGCACCGGCCGGGTCGTCTCGCCCGCGGGCTACGCGCAGATGACGACGCCGACGCTCGGCACGTACGGCTTCGGGCTCTTCATGGACGAGCGCGCCGGGCACGTGCGCGTGCATCACAGTGGCGGCATCAACGGCTTCGTCGCGGAGCTCGCCGACTATCCGGTGGACCACGTCGTGATCGTCGTGCTCGCGAACACCGAGGGCCCGGTCCCCCAGTCCATCGAGCTCGCCGTCGCGCGCCTCGCGCTCCACGTCCCGACGAGCGCGGTCCCCATCGCGGCCGCCGCGCTGGCGGCCTACGCCGGCACGTACGACATCCCCGGGCTCGGGGACGCCGTGATCGCCGTCGCCGGTGACCACCTCGCGATCACCGTCACCGGCCAGCCGACGTTCCCGATGGAGCACCGCGGGCATGACGAGTTCGTCGTCGAGGTCGTCGGCGCGACGCTGACGTTTGGCCGCGACGCCGGCGCCGTCACGAAGGTCACGCTCGTGCAGGGCGGCGCCACGATCGAGGCGCCCCGGAAGACGCCGTAGCGGTGGCCGAGCGGCGGCTACCGCGCGAGCACGGAGGCGATGGCCGCGTCGAACAGCGTCGGCGTCTCGAGCCACGGTGTGTGGCCCGCGCCCGGGATCCAGGTGGCGGTGGCGTCGGGGCGGCACGTGCCGACGAGGTCGCTCATCGCCGGCAAGACCACGGGATCGAGCGCGCCGTGGATCGTCGCGAGCGGTACGCGCGTCGCGGCGAGCGCGGCCCGGTAGTCCTCGCGCCCGGCGAGCAACGGGCGCCGGACGCGCGCGGGCACGCGGAGCATGTCGGCGACCATCGCGTCGATCGTGGCCGGTGCGAGCGGCACCACCGCGCTCTCCGCGACGAACGCGCGCGCCGCGGCCGCGTACACCGCGGCATCCTCCGCCAGCAAACCGCGCGCGTGGTTCATCATCACGGGCCCGAACAGCGGTGCCGCCTCGCGGCCGGTGCGCACCGAGCCGGCCAGGTACAACAGCCCGCCGAGCCCATCATCGCCGAACCGGCGCAGGTACTCGCCGATCACGACGCCGCCGAACGACCAGCCCGCGAGCCACGGGCGCGCGAGCTGCAGGCCCGTCACGACCGCCGCGACGTCGTCGGCGAGGTCCGCCCGCGTCACCTCTTCATCCGCGGCCGGATCGTCGGAGTCGCCGTGCCCGCGCAGGTCGAGCGCGATCAGCCGCACCGACGCGGCGAGCGGACCGGCGAGCACCCGCGCGAACGCCTGCTTGCTCTGCGCGATGCCGTGGATGAACACGATGGCCGGCGCCTCGCGCGGCCCCGCCTCGATCGTCGCGATCTGGTGCCCGCTCGCGCGCGGGACCCGGGTGACGATCATGCTCGGGCCTGTAGCACGGAACGGCCGCAGCGGATCCGGTGTCCGCGCGACGTTCGATGTATCGCGCGTCTGCGTGCACGGGCCGGTCGGGCATCGCGTGGCCGCCGACCGGCGCGTCAGGGCCGCTTCGATCGCGGCCACCACCTGCTCGGGCGCCTCGAGCTGCGGGTAGTGTCCGACCCCAGCCAGCGCCGTGACCTGCGCCCGTGGCGCGGCGGTGCGCGCCCACTCGAGCGCGTGCGCGCCCGAGACCGGATCCTCGAGCCCCCACGCGAACGCGAGCGGGACGGCCGTGTCGCGGAGCGCGCCCTCGTAGCGCTCGTGCTTGAGCTTGCGCTCGGCGATGTAGCCGAGCAGCGCCGGCATCAGCCGCGGCGTGATCGTCTGGTAGTGCTCGTCGATGTCGAACCGGTCCATGCGGCGAATGATCTTGCGCATCGAGCGCGCGAACATCGGCTTGCTCGTGAGCACGCGCGCGGCGAGCGGGCCGGCCGGGCTCGCGAACAGCTTCTGTACGGGAATCGGACGATGCAGCGCCGCGCACAGGCCGCCGTTCAGGAACACCATCGCGCCGAGCGCGAACGGCACGCGTCCCTCGACGTCGCGCGCGAGCAGCTCCTGCCCGACCGTGACGCCGTAGTCGTGCGCCACGACCGTCGCGCGCTCGACGCCGTGGGCCTGCGCGACCGCGATCGCGATGTTCGTCTGCAGCTCGTAGTCGTAGTGCAACGCCGGCTTGTCCGACGCGCCGAAGCCGAGGAAGTCGAAGTAGATGCAGCGATGCTTCGTCTCGAGCGCCGGCGCGATCGCCGCGAAGTCGAAGCTGCTCGTCGGGAAGCCGTGCAGGAACAGGAGCGGCGAGCCGGTGCCCGCCGCGCGCACGAAGATGTCGTGGGAGAACAGGCGGAGCCGCTGCCCCGATGCGACCCAGTCGTGCCAGCGCGCGATCATGCCGGCATCGTGGCACGCCGCCGCACGCGCGCGCATGGCTCGGCGGATGCACTGCATGCGGGCATGTCGAACAAGCAAAGCCAAGGCAACCACGGGCAGCCGGGCTCGCAGCACAACAGCGGCGTCAAGCCAGGCGGCGAGCAGGAGCGCCAGCGCGAGCAGCAGCACGGCCACCCCGGCAGCGCCGAGCGGCCGGGCACGCCCGCCGATATCGCGAAGGAAAAGCACACCAAGTAACGGCACCGTGCGCCACCGCTCGGCGGGGGTCGGCGACGTCATGCTCGTCAGCACGCCCGTCTGGTGTCGAGGCCCCTGGCCTCACCACCGGATCGGCCCGTCCGGCAGCCCGCCCCAGAAGCACCAGCGTGCCAGCTCGCGGCGCGGCCGCACCCCGTCGTTCCGCCCCGGCTGCTCCGCCGCGTACGGGTCGTACAGGTGCACCATCCCCGAGTAGCCGCCGATCGCGAGCCGCCGCGACTCCGGGCAGAAGTCGATGCTCGACGCCGACGAGCCGAACCCCTGGACGAGCGCCAGCTTCCCCGCGCGCGTGACGACGCGCAGGATCCCCGAACCGGCGAGCGCGAACGCGCCATCGGTCGTCGGGCGGTCGCCGATCGCCGTCAGCACGTCCGGCGGCAGCCAGCACGAGGCGTACACGCGCAGGTTGCCATCGATCAACGGCGCCGCCTGGTGGGCCTCGTACGGTTCGAGCCTCGCGCCGCGGTTGCCGTCCCACGCGAACGCGACCGTCGCGCCGTTGTAGAAGTGGCACGAGTTGAACGCGACGAAGCGGCCGTCGTCGGAGAAGCACGCGTCGTGCGGGTACTCGCTCAGGTTGCCGACGGTCGCGTACCAGCGGGCCTCGCCGCCGGCGCCGATCTCCGCCGTGTAGTGCGGCGTGTCCTGGCTGCCCCAGGCGAGCCGCCTGCCGTCGCGCGAGATCGCGACGTGCGTCATGTCGCCCGCGCGCGGGATGTCCGTGTCCTCGGCAGAGCGATACGGCGGGCGCGCATCCGGGTGCAAGAGCTGCCACGGGGGATCGCCCGCGTGCACCGAGCCGAGCAGGATGCCTTGCCGGTAGCAGCTGAGGACGAAGCGCTTGCCGTCGTCGGAGACTTGCATGCTCTCGAGCTGGAGCGGGGCCTCCTCCGGCGCCGCCGCCCCGGCCGCCGCTTGCTCGGGGGAGAGGCCGCGCGGCACGAAGATCGACATCGGCGGCCATGCGAGCTCGGCGATCGGCGTGCGCGCGAGCGCGGCCACCCCGGCGCGCGCGTCGTACACCGCGAGCCCGGCGGCGCGGCCGACGATGAGGTGGTCGCGGTTGCGCGAGCGCGCGAGGCAGCGCACGTCGGGTACGGGCGTCGCGGTGCCGCCGCGCAGGTGATAGGCGACGTTGTCCGCCAGCCACGGCGAGCCGTGCACGACGAGCAGCTCGTCGGGGCCGAGGATCGTGACGAACCGCAGCTGCTTGCGCTCGGACTTGATCCACGGGAACACCGGCCCGTACGCCGGGTCGAACAGCTCGCGGGCGCGCTCGCCCTCGCCGGCGGCATTCAGCGCGACGATCTGCGCGATGACGGCGTTGCCGTCCGCCTCCGTGCGCGGGTCCTCGTGATCGATCGCGACGTCCTCGCCGTTGTAGAGCCGCTCGAGCAGCGGGTTCAGCGCGAGGAAGTGCGCGCGCCCGGCCGCGTTCCAGGCCGCGCTCAGCTCGGCGGGCGTCGTCCACGCCAGCGGGGGCTTCTTCTTCTTTGCCGCCGGGGCGGCCGCCGGCTTGGCCTTCGCGGTTGCCTTCGGTTTGCCCTTCTGTTTGCCCGGCGGTTTGCCCGTCTGTTTGCCCGTCTGTTTGGCCGCGGGCCTGCTCGGCTTCTTCACCATGGTGGCCACCGTATACCCACGTATGCGCCGGGTCATGAGCGCGGCCGCGACGTCCCGCTCACGTGCAAGCTCCGTCGCGGCGTGATCATGGCCTGCACCCGAGCTTCGCGGCGCCGGGCACACCGCGGCGCACGACGGCGAACCCGGTCTCCGGTCAGCGGTCAGGCCACCCGCGCCGACGCGTCGTAGCGAACCGCGCCGGCCACGTAGCCCGGCAGCGCCGCGATGCGATCGCACCACGCGCGCACGTGCGGGCCGAGCGGCAGGTCGATCTCGGGCGCGAGGTGCGTGTACCCGTACACCGCGAGATCGGCGACGGACGCGCGGTCGTCGACCAGGAACGGCCGCCCGCCGAGCTCACGCTCGAGCAGCGCGAGCGTTTGCCGCGCCCCGTCGAGCCGGCGGGCGAGCTCGTCCGGCCGCGCCGCCGCCCGCCCGGTCTGCAGCCAGAACCGCACGCTGCCGATCACCGGCTCGACCTCGGACTGCTCGAACATGAGCCACGCGAGCGCCCGGTCTCGGTCCGCGCTCGCCGCCGGCATGTACGCCGTGTCGCGCGCCAGGCTCCACAGGATCGCGTTCGACTCGGGCAGGGACGTGCCGTCGTCGCGCTCGAGCACCGGGATACGGCCGGCGGGGTTCTT
Source organism: Deltaproteobacteria bacterium (assembly GCA_025353585.1). GTDB lineage: Bacteria > Myxococcota_A > Polyangia > Haliangiales > Haliangiaceae > JABFXX01. The sequence continues at coordinate 1,839 of JANXOM010000161.1, read as the reverse complement.
CTGCAAGAACGCCGGCGTCCGGCTCTCGCCGGCGAAGATCGCGACCTCGATCCGCTCGTAGCGCCGCCCGAGCAGCGCGAGCAAGAGCTCCACCTTGTAACCGTTGGCACTGGCCGCGTTCGTGTAGAGGCGCATGCCGCACGCTAACGCCGCCGCGGCGCGAGCGGACGCCCGTTCCCGATCTCGCAGCAATCCGCTCCGCGGTGCTACGCTCGCGGCGATGGCGGGCGGGACCGGGATCATCGCGAGCTGGTCGCACATCTGGTTCGACGACCTCCCGTACCGTCACGACGAGCGCGGGCTCGGCGCCATCCTCACCGCGAACCACGGCGGCTTCCGCTTGCAGCTCACGGCCGCCCGGCCGCAGACGCGGATGACGCTGCAGGATCCGAGCCCGCCCGGCGCTCGCGCGGCCCACGCCCGGCACGCGGCCGAGGTCGCCGCAACACTGCCGCGCACGGACGCGATCGACGTCGCGCTCGTCACGGGGGAGCGGCGGATCGCGAGCCCGACGTCCGCCACGCCGTTCACGGGCGGGACGTCCGGCGCGGGCGTGACGCAGCACGCCGAGACCTGGCGGCTGCCCTGGCCCGACGATCCGCTCGCGGATCTATGGCTGGCGGTACGCATCGACGACACGCACTACGCGGTCGCGCTGCCGTACGGCGTGTGCCGCGACGAGGCGCGCGCGCTGGGCCGGGCGCCCGTGCCGCCGACCCAGCCGCCGGCGGGCGAGCGGCGCGCGTGGCGGGGCGTCGACTACGAGTACTTCGCGAGCGGCGCGTTGCGAGTCCGTGTCCGCGCGGCCGCGGCCGAGCCCGGCGTGCTCGAGCTCGTGCTCTATCACGAGCATGATCCGTGGCGGGAGCCGCCGGTTTCCGTCACGGGCGGCCGGCCGCTCGAAGCGTGGCGGCGGTTCGATGCGATGCGCCACGCCGCGCGCTTCGCGATGACCGTACCGCCGCCGCCGTCGAGAGCGCCGCGGTTCTACGCCCCGATCACCGTCCGCATCGCCGGCCACGACCACACGCTCGTCGTGCCTTCGAGCCTGCTGACGCCGTAGCGGGCATCGTGCCGGAACGGCGCTACGGTTGCGCGTGGCGATCACGCTCGTCGATGACCGCGCCCGGTCGATCCTGACGGAGAACACGGTCGCCGACGTCGACTACCGGTGGACCGTCAACCCGTACCGCGGCTGCGAGCACGCGTGCGCCGCGTGTTACGCGCGCGGCTCGCACGAGTACCTGGACCTCGATCCGGGGGATGGCTTCGATCGCACGATCGTGGTGAAGCGCGAGGCCCCGGCGCTCCTGCGCGCGGCGTTCGAGCGCCCGAGCTGGCGCGGGGACACGATCACGTTCTCCGCGGTCACGGATCCGTACCAGCCGGTCGAGGCCGAGCTCCGCCTCACGCGCCAGTGTCTCGAGGTCTGCCTCGCATACAAGAACCCCGTGCGCGTGGTCACGAAGGCCCCGCTCGCCATGCGCGACGTCGAGCTGTTCACCGCGCTCGCCGCCGAGGCCCGGTTCCAGATCGACGTCAGCGTCGCGTTCGTCGACGAGGCGATGTGCGCCGCGCTCGAGCCGGGCGCGCCGCCGCCGGCCGCTCGCTTCGCGCTCGTCGCCGCGCTCGCCGCCGCCGGCCTGTCCGTCGGCGTCATGGCGGCGCCGGTCATCTCCGGCCTCACCGACGCGCAGCTGGTGCAGGTCCTCGAGCGCGCCGCCGCGGCCGGTGCGACGAGCGCGTGCTGGGCCCTCCTGCGCCTCCCCGAGCCGACGGCGACGGTCTTCGCCCGCCGGATCCGCGAGGCCCTCCCGCGCGTCGCCGACCGCACGATCG
>JANXOM010000159.1 GCA_025353585.1 Deltaproteobacteria bacterium | reverse complement strand
GGCGCCGGCGCGGGCGCGGGCGCGGGCGCGGGCGGGACCGGGGCGCCGGGCGGCGCGGGCACGGGCGCCGGCGGGACCGAGGACCCGGGCGCCACGGGCACGGGCGGCAGCGGGCCAGCGCCCGGCTTGAAGCCGCCGTGGGGGCCCGCGGGCGGCTTCGGCGGCAGCTCGAGCGGGTGGTCGCTGAACACCGTCGGGACGTCCTGCTCCGTGCGCTCGGCCGATTCCTTCTTCACCAGCGCCGGCACGCGCGTCTTCTCGCTCATCAGGAAGTACTCGACCACGGGCTTCGGCGGGTTCGCCGGATCCGGCGTCCCCTCGGGCGGCTTCTCGCGGCGCAGCAGCTGGATGCTGCCGAGCGGGCGCCCCTTGTCGTCGCGATACGCGAGCGTCACCACCGGCGTCAGCGTCTTCACGTCCGTCGCCGCCTGGTACTCCGTCGGGCGCAGGTTGTTCGCGTTGTCGATGAAGTTGGCGATCGTCTGATCCGCCTTCTTCGTCTCCGGATCGCCCCACGTCTTGACCTGCTGGCCTTCGACGCCCGTCTGGATCCGCGCCACCATCTTCGACTTGCCGCCCGCCTCGATCGTGACCTGATCGATCTTCGTGGCGTCGAAGCCGCGCGGATCTACCAGGTGGAGGCTCGTCTCGCCGACCTCGAGGCTCGAGATCATGTCCTTCGAGATGACGTACGCCTTGCCCGAGCCCTGATCGACCGCGTAGCGATCGCCGCCACCGAACGGCGAGCCACCGACGAGGAACGTCCGCGGCCCGTCCTTGAACGTGACGGTCAGCGTCGTCTTCGCGTCCGTCAGCTTGAACTCCTTCTTCTGATCTTCCGTCGGCGGGCCGAGGTCGCGCAGCGCGCGCGCGGCGAGGAGCGAGCTGATCAGCTTGTCGCCCGCGTCGCCGAGCGGGAACTCGCGGACCTTCTTCGTCTCCTCCATCTCCTGGGGGAGCGCCGACGAGCCGCTGCCCGCGTCGGGCGCCTTCGGCTTCGGCTTCTTGTCCGTCGTCGTGTCCGTGCCCCACCAGTAGCCGTCGGCCCCGGAGCCCTTGCGCTCGAGCTTGACGTCCTTGCGGTCGGTCTTGAGCTCGACGGACACGAGCTCGTCCGCCGTCTTGTCCCACAGCACGACCGAGCCGTGATCCGGCTGCACCGTCTTGTCGCGCGTCCACGTCCGATACCCGTAGACGAGCATCACGACGAGCAGGACGCCGTGAATCAGCGCGCCTCTCATGACTTCTCCTGGGTCTTCACGTTGTGGCGCCGGAGGCTGGCCGACTTGCGCCGGCTCCGCATCAGGCTCGAGATGGCGAGGCCGACGCCGAGCACGGCGAGCGGCATGCCGAAGATCGTCAGCGCGAACCACGCCGACGAGACCTCCTTCGTGTGCTGGATCGGCTTGTCCTCCTCGGACACGACCTCACCCGAGAACACCTCCTCGCCGCCGAGCCAGCGCACCGAGTCCTCGAGCAGCGGGCCCGAGACCATGAGGACCGCCATGTGGCCCTGGTTCTGGACCACGATGTCGCCGAACAGATCGACGTCCGCGAACACGAGCGCGCGGAAGCCGTCCTTGTCCTTGCCGGCCTCGTCCTTGCCGAGCTTCGGGCCCTCGATCGCGGCCGCGATGTTGTAGCGCGCGCGCTTCTCCGGCTTGGGGCCGTCGGGCGTGAACTCGAAGTCGTCGTTGTAGTCGAGGAAGCTCGTGTCCATCGAGCGGATCGTGATGGTCTTCTTCGGCACGTTCACCTTGTCGGTGAACGGCGCGTCCGTCAGCGAGCCGGAGTCGATGAGCACGAGGCCCTTGTCGACCGCGCGCGAGAGCGCCGTCGTCGAGGCGTGGGCCGAGAACTGTGTCGTGATCGGCCAGCGGTGATCCGCCGCGGAGTGGTGCTGCGGGAGGAACACCTTGTCGTCGGTCACGGAGGTGGCGTCGTACGTCAGGCCGAGGCGGCCCTCGAGGCTGCCGAGCGTGAAGTCCGCCTTCGGGTCGAGCGCGATCATCATGCGGCCGCCGCGCTCGAGGTAGCGATCCAGCGCGTCCCACTCGAACTGCTGGAGCGCGCCCGTCGGCGCGAGCATGAACACGATCGTCGCGTCGTCCGGCACGTCTTTCGACAGGTCGACCTTGCCGAGGTCCTTGACCTCGTAGTTCAAGTCCTGCAGGCGCTTCTTGAGCACCGTTGTCCGATGGTCGCCCATCTTGAGCTTCGCCTCGGGCGTCATCGAGTCGGCGTCGTTCATCTCGCCGTGGCCGACCGTCAGGTAGGCCTTGCGCTTGTCGCGGACGAGCTTGAGCAGCGCCTTGTTCACCTCGCGGTCGAGGTTCCGGAGCTTGCTCTGCGCCTTCCGCTCCTTGTCCGCATCGATCTCGATGTCGAACGTCTCGAACTTCTCCTTGTCGCCGGTGCCGCGCACGAGGACGACCATGCCGAGCTTCTCGTCGGAGCGGACCTTGTACTTGGTCGCCAGCTGGCTATCCATGTAGCGGTCGTGCGTCTCGACCTCGAGCTTCTTCGTGGTCGCCGCGAGGTCGTCGAAGTAGCTGCGGACCTCGCTCGTGACCTCGCTGTCCGCGGGGAAGAACAGCAGCGCGCGGATCGCATCCGGCGCCAGCGTGACGATGCTGATCGTGGAGTCGCCGGGCGACGACGTGCGGAAGTAGCTGACGTCCTTCTGCACGTCGCGCTCGCGCGCCACCGAGCAGGTGACCATCAGGAACGACGCCGCCAGCGCGACGGAGAGCCCGGACCAACCGACCTCGCGCACGCGGAAGAAGTCGACGCCGCCGGCCTCGGCCGGATCCAGCGAGTCCGCCGCCAGGTCGAAGTTGTCGCGGCGCGAGGTGCCGAGCGACAGCTCGATCATGACGAGCGGGATGAGCGACGCGACGAGCAGCACGCCGAACACGATCTGCAGCGTCGTGTTCAACCGCGCGGCGGACGCGTCCGACATCGTGCTCGCGAGCTTGTCCATGCCCCACGGCGTGCTCGCCGCGTAGGCCGCGAATGACAGCAGGACCCCGATGCTGCACGCGAACAGCGTGCGCTCGATGCCGCGCCGCCCGCCGGCCGTGCCGGCCATGGTCCAGCCGCGCGACGCGGTGACCGCGACGATGACGCCGATGCCGAGGCCCGTCGCGATCAGGCGAAGCGCGTCGACTTCGTGGAACAGCCGCTCGGAGATCAGGACGACGACCGTCGCGACGATGAGCGCCAACGACGCCCACCACGGGGATGCAGTTCTCATTGCCATCGCTTCGCCTCCAGGGTCTTCACGGCGAGGAGCAGGAAGAAGTAGCTGACGGCCGCGTAGTACACGACGTCCTTCAGGTGAATGACGCCGCGGCCGGCGCCTTGCTGGAAGTGGATCATCCAGAGATCGAGGTCCATGAAGACGCCGCGGACCGGCTCGTCGAGCGCGCCGGCGAGCTGGTAGAACTGGCCCATGCCGAGCGCGATGGCGCCGGTGATGACGGCCGCGATGACCTGGTTGGGGGCGAGGGCGCTCGCGAACACGCCGATCGCGAGCACGGTGCCCGCGAACAGCAACAGGCCGACGCAGCCGACGAGGATCTGCGAGATCGTCACCTTCCCGGCGAGCTTGATCAGCAGCGGAATGTACGCCGTCAGCGCGACCGTGATGACGAGGAACGTGAGCGCGGCGAGATACTTCCCGAGGATGATCGAGGTCTCGCGCACCGGCGAGGTGTTGAGCAGCACCAGCGAGCCGTTCGCGCGATCCTCGGCGACGAGGCGGAACGACAGGACGCCCGCGGCCACGCCGACGCACAGGCTCGTCGTGAAGAAGAAGCGCTCGAGGACGATCGCGGAGAGCAGCTCGCCCTTCATCGCGTAGGCCCACAGCAAGATGCCGGAGAGGACGAGCGTCGCCGAGACGATCACCCAGCTCCAGGGCGAGCGCAGGTACGCGCCGAGCTCGCGGCGATAGATGACGCTAGTTGCCGCCATGGTGACCTCCGACGATGCGGATGAACGTGTTCTCGAGCTCGCTCCGCGCGTAATCGAGCTTGAGCAGGTCGAGCTTCGCCTCCACGATGGCGCGGGTCACGGCCGCGCGCGCATCGCTGCTCGTCGCCAGCGAGAACGTCATGGAGTCGAGCGTGGCGAACGGCGGCGAGACCTCCGTGACGCCGTCGACGGTCTCCAGCACCTTCGTCACGAACGCGGTGGGGTTCCCGCTGTCGGTCGCCGGCGGCGTGCGCACGGTGACCGTGATCTGCATGATCTTCGACTCGCGGATCGCGAGCTCGGACTCGGTGCCGCTGCCGAGCAGCTGGCCCTGGCCGAGCACGAGCAGCCGGTCGCAGGTCTGGCTGATCTCCGTCAGGATGTGGCTGCTGATGAGGACCGTGTGGTTCTGCTTCAGGTCGTGGATGAGGTTGCGCATCTCCACGATCTGCACGGGGTCGAGGCCGCGGGTCGGCTCGTCGAAGATCAGGAACTTTGGCTTGTGGATGATCGCCTGGGCCACGCCGACGCGCTGACGATAGCCGTGCGAGAGCGTGCCGATCGCATCGCTCGCGACCGACGTCAGGTCGGTGACGTCCAGGACCTCGGGGAGCCGCCGCTTGATCGCGCCGCGATCCATGCCGCGGAGCTCGCCGGCGAAGATCAGGTAGTCGTCGACCGGCATGTCCATGTAGAGCGGCGGGTTCTCGGGCAGGAACCCGATGCGCTTGCGCACCTCGTGCGGCGCGGACACGACGTCGGCCCCGCCGACCTCGATGGACCCCGCCGACGGCCGCAGGTCGCACGCCAGGATGCGAAGCGCGGTCGTCTTCCCCGCGCCGTTGAGGCCTAGGAAGCCGACGGTCTCGCCGTCCTCGATCTCGAACGAGATCGGACCGAGAGCTCGCTTTCCGCCGTAGAACTTGGTCAGGTTGGTTGCGCGGATCATGGGCGAATCATGGTGGTGGGGGATTGCCGGCCAGTTGCCCGGAATCGCTCGGGTTGTTAAAACGAGCAGGGAGCCGTGTCAAGCCGCTGTACGACGTCGCGATTACAACTCCGTGAAGTACTGCGACGGTGCCCCCGGCGGGCACGATCAGTGCACATACTGTAGCCATGACCTCGCTCCGCTCGTTGCTCGGGTTTGCGGTGTTCGCGATGACCGCCGCGGCGTGCATCCCGCAAACCGCCTCGGCTCAGCCTGGCTACCCGCAACCGGTCGAAGTTACTGGGCCCCCGGGCGGACAGATGGATCCGCAGGATCCGTATGCCGCCCAGGGCGACCCCGATCAGCAGCAGGCCCCCGACGGCTACCAGGACGACCAGCAGGGCCAGGATCCCGGCTATGCGCAGGGCGCGGACGGCCAGGACGGCGCGCAGCTGAACGTGGATATCGACGCGCAAGCGCAGGTAGACGCTCAGGATCCTGCGGTCGCGATGGGCGACGTGAACGACCAGGAGATCGACCAGACGCTCGACGGCCAGGGCAGCTGGTCCGAGGTGGACGGCTACGGCCGTGTGTGGCGTCCTGACGCCACAGTCGTGGGATCGGATTTCACACCCTACGAGACGGGCGGCAGCTGGATCGACACCGACGCCGGCTGGGCCTTCAATTGCGATGACTACGGGTGGGGCTGGCTGCCCTTCCACTACGGCCGCTGGGGCTGGTTCGACGGGTACTGGGGCTGGCAGCCGGGCCACCGGTACGCGTCGGCGTGGGTGGACTGGCGGCACGGCGGCGGCTACGTGGGCTGGCGTCCGCAGGGCCCGATCGGCCACGGCGGTCATCAGCTCCCGGGGCATGACTCGCACTGGCGCTTCACGTCGGAAGGCGACTTCGCGAAGCCCCGCGCGCGCGCGCACCTCTACGGTAACCTCGCCGAGGGGCTCCGCGTCACGGGCACCAGCGCGACCCCCGGGATCCGGAATCGCGGCCAGGTCCACGCGTCGGCGCTGATGCGGAACCGCGCCAGCGCGCGGCAGAGCCTCCGCGGCGGCGTGGTGAACGGCGGCAACTTCCGTAACGAGCCGAACCGCGGCGGCAATAGCGGGCCGTCGGTCCGCGGCCAGAGCGCGCACGACCGCGAGCAGCCGACGTGGCAGTACCACCAGCAGCAGAACCGCGCGCCCGACGGCTATCGTCAGCCGGCCTATCGCCAGCCCGCGCAGCCGGCGTATCGCCAGCCCGCGCAGCCGGCCTATCGCCAGCCCGCGCAGCACGCGCCGCCGAGCTACCGGTCGCCGCCGTCGTACCGCGCGCCGGCCCCGTCGCACTCGAGCGCGGGCGGCTCGCACTACTCGGGTGGGAGCAGCTCTCACTCGAGCGGTGGCGGTGGCGGTGGACATTCGGGCGGCGGACGTCATCGCTAGGCGTTAGGCTCGACAGCGATGAACGACTTCGTTCCCCCTCCGGTATTCGCGCCTGGCCCGATGGCGGCGCAGCACCAGGCGCATCTGCAGTGGATGCAACAGCAGGCGCTCCAGCAGCAGTACGCGGCCGAGCAGCAGCGGCTCGCCGACGAGCGCGCGTGGTATGCATCGACGAAGAACGTCGGCCTGGTGATCGCCCTGGGCCTCTACGCGATGGCGGTGCTCCGGCTGGCGATGTTCCCGCTGATGTGGGGGTCGGGTGGGCTCGTGAACGTGCTCGTGCACGCGCCCCTCGTCGCGGCCACGGTCGGCGGCGTGCTGATGGCGGCCGGCTGGTGGATCGTGCTCGCGACCCAGCCGCGCGGCGGCCGGCGGGTGATCGCGGTGATCGGCATGCTCGCGAGCGTCGGGCTCGCGGTGACGGGGATCGCGGGGCTGACGTCGGCGGACATGTTCGCCGCTCTGACGTCGCGGTCGCTCATGTGGCTCGAGGTCGGCGTGACGGCGCTCGTGCTGATCGGCTCGTCGCTCTGGCGCGATGGCGACACGGCCGTGACCGCGGTCATCGCGTGGGTCGGCTTCGCGCTGATGCTCCTGGTCGCGATCGCGAACGGCGACGGCGGCGGCGGCGCGGCGCTGAGCTACGGCCTCGTGCCCGCCGCGACGTGGGCCCTGGCGGCGACGGCGATCCTCGGCATTCGCGCGGCGCGCCCGGAGCTCGCCGGCGGGATGCCGAGCGCGATCCTCGTGCAGCGCTGAAGACGGGACGAAGTCCGTCCGACTCCGGGCCCGTGCTGCGGCCGCGCTCGCGCGCATCGGGCGCACCGCGCCGATCCGGTGCGCAGCCGGCGCGGTCTTTGTGGTGGTTCGCGGCCGGCGCGGCCGGGCTGACCGCTGGCTGCGCCATATCGATCGACGAGCCGCTCGCGCGCTGGCTCGGCGCGTACGAGCCCTGGGGCGGCTGGGACCGCGGCATCGCGTGGCTCGAGTACGCGGCCGGGATCGAGCCGTGGAGATGGACGGTGCTCGTCGCGCTGGGCCTCGGGTTCGCCGCGTGCTGCGCGCGCCCCGCGTGGCGGGTGGCGGCCCCGGCGTGGCTCTACATCGGCGGGACGTACCTGCTCGACCGCAACCTGATGCTGTGGCTGAAGTTCTTCACCGGCCGACTGCGTCCCGTGGAGTGGCTCGCGCACGGCGGGCCGATCTGGCTGCGGCACGATGCGTGGTCGTTCCCGTCCGGCCACGTCGTCCTGTTCGCCGGCCTGATCGTGCCGCTCGCGCGCGTGGCGCCGCGCATCGGACGGCCGCTGCTCGCGCTCGTGGGGTTCGCGATGATCGCGCGCATCGCGGTCGGCGCGCACTTCGTCTCCGACACCCTCGGCGCGCTCGCGCTGACGTGCGCGTGCGCGGCGACCTGGGAGCCGGTGCTGCACCGGTTCATGCCCCCGCACGAACACGCGAGCGGGGCCTAACCGTCAGGCTTGGTCGAGCGCGGCGGCCAGGTGCGGGCCGAGCAGCGCGTGCAGCTCGATCTCCGGGCGGAACCGCGCGAGCAGGCCCGCGACGGTCGCCAGGACGCGGCCGAGCAACACGAACGACCGCGGGATCACGAGGCCGCCGAGGCGGCGCGCGCGGGCGAGCTGGTCGGCGACCGCCGCCTGCCAGTCGACCGTCGCGACCGACGCGCCCGGGCGCATCGCCGCGATCAGCGATCCTGCGAGCTCGACGAGGAGCTCCGGCTCGTCGGCGCGAAAGCCGAGCGCGGCCAGCTCGCGGCCCGCCGCCTTGCCATCGCCGAGCGCGATCGCCATCACGAGGCGCGCGTACGCGGCGCGCTCCGCCGGCGCGAGCGTCAGCGTGCAGCCGAAGTCGAGCATCGCGAGCTCGCCGTCGACGACGAGGAAGTTCCCCGGATGGGGATCCGCGTGGACGCGCCCGCGCGCGAGTACCTGCGCCGCGACCTCGCCGACGAGCGTCGAGAGGAGCTTCGCGCGCGCCGCCGGAGCGGCCGCCTCGAGCACGGGGACGAGGCGCTCGCCGTCGAGCCGCGTCATCGTGAGCACGCGCGCGCTCGATAGCTCCGCGATCGGTTCGGGCACGCGCACGGCGCCGCCGGCGAACGCGCGGAGCGCCTCGGCCTCGGCGACATAGTCCAGCTCGCCGGCGAGCGCGCGCGCGAGCTCGCTCGTCAAGGTCGGCAAGTCCGCGCCCGGGAGCTCGCCCACCGCGGTCGTGACAGCGCGCAGCGCGGCGATGTCCGCGGCGATGATGTCCTCGACGCCGGGGACCTGCACCTTGACCGCGACGCGACGGCCGTCCAGCAGCGTCGCGCCGTGGACCTGCGCGAGCGATGCGGCGGCGAGCGGGACGTCGTCGAACGTCGCGAACAGCTCGGCGATCGGCTTGCCGAGCTCGGCCTCGATGCGCGCGCGGATGGACGCGACATCGACGGGCGGCACCTCTTCCTGCAGCTTCGCGAGCTCGCTCGCCCAGATGGGGCCAATCAGATCCGGCCGACACGACGCGAGCTGCCCGAGCTTCGCGACGCCGCCGCGCAACCGGCCCGCCGCGGCCGTGGCCCGGCGCGCGAGGTCGCGGTGGTCCGCTTCGCGCAGCGCGAGATCGCCGCGCGCGGCCGCACGCAGACGCAGCCAGCGGTGACGGGCGAGGAGCGCCCCGCCCTCCTGCGCGAGGCGCGCCGCGCGCGGGGTGGCGCGATAAAACGTGCTCGCCTGGTCGGCGGCGGCCGTCGCGGCGGCGGCGACATCGGTCGCGAAGGCCTGCGCGTCGCGCACCACGGCGCCGACGTCGCGCGCCACATCGAGCGACATCGCGTCGAGGCGCTGGCCCGCGTGCTGGAGCAGGCGCCCGGCCGATGACAGCGCGGCGCGCAGATCGGTGGCGAGGTCGTCAGCGGTGGAGGCGGAGTGCGGCGGATGGGACATGAGGGACTCCTCGGTGTTGCGGGCTCTCGACAAGGTTAGCGGCGCAGCTCGGCGAGGCAACGCGGACACACGATCGGGCGCGCGCCGCGGTCGGCGATGGCGATAGCGGCGTCGTCGCCCCGCGGAAGGAGATCGTTGCAGCGCGCGCACACGGCGTTCTTCGCGAGCACGATCGGTTGCCACGCGATGACGTTGTCAAGCGCGAGCGGCGCATCCGCCGCGGCGACCGGCGCCGTGGTCGCGCCGACAGGCGGCGTTCGCTCCCGCTCGCCGCGGGCGGCGCGGGCGATCGCATGGGCATCGGCCGCGACATCACCGACGAGCCCGAACGCGTGTCCGAGCACGTTGCGCACGAGGTTCGACACCGAGATGCCGAGGTCCTGCGCGCGATCGCGGAGCTCGGCCTCGAGGCTCTCCGGCACGCGGGTGTGGATCACCCGCTCCTTGCGCTCCGGCTCGTCACGCGGCTCGGCGCGCGGCTCGGGACTCGGGCCGGGGCGGCTCGGGGGCGGCTCGGTGCTACGTCTGCGTGTCACGGCGTGACACAAGATGTATCACGACGTGACACATGTCAAGGGGCGCTATTTCGCGGCGCGAGCGATCGCGATCGTCTTGATGACGACGTCCGGGTCCGGCCGGTCGCGCTTGTTGCCCTGCGGCGCGCGCGCGATCTTCTTCACGAGGTCGAGCTCGGCGCACTGACCGAAGATCGTGTGCTTGCCCTGCAGGTAGTCCGGCGTGCCCTCGGTGACGAAGAACTGGCTGCCGTTCGTGTCGGGGCCGGCGTTCGCCATCGCGAGGGAGCCCGGGTGGAACGTCACCTTGTCGCTCGTCTCGTTGCCGAACTTGTAGCCGGGGCCGCCCGTGCCGGTGCCGAGCGGGTCGCCGCCCTGGATCATGAACTCGGGGATCACGCGGTGGAAGATGAGGCCGTCGTAGAACGGCTTGCCGCTCACGACGTCACCCGTCTTCGGGTTGAGCCACGCCTTCTTGCCCGTCGCGAGGCCCACGAACGCGGCGACGGTCATCGGCGTCTCCTTCTCGAACAGCGTGCAGTGCAGCGCGCCGAGGCTCGTGTCGATCGTGGCCGTGAGCGCACCCTTGCCGGCGAGGCCCTTCGTGTACTCGGCGAGATCGGCCGCGACAGGCGCGCGGACCTCGGCCTTCTTGGGCTCGGCGTGCGCCGTGGCCGCGGCGGACAGCGCGATGAGAGCGGAGGCGAAGATGCGTGACATCCAGGTAGTCTAGTACGCTGCCGGCATGGATGTCGTAGAAGCCATCGGCAACACGCCGCTCATCCAGTTGAAGCGCGTGGCGGCCGGGCTACGGGTCCCGGTCTTCGTCAAGTGCGAGCACCTGAACCCGGGCGGCAGCGTGAAGGACCGCACGGCGCGGGCGATCGTCCTCGATGCCGAGGCGCGCGGCGTGCTCGTACCGCACCAGTCGCCGCCGATGACGATCGTGGAGGGCACGGCCGGCAATACCGGCGTCGGGCTGGCCCTGATCGCGGCCGCGCGCGGGTATCGCTGCGTCGTGGTCATCCCCGAGCGCGTCGCGGTCGACAAGCGCGTCCAGCTCCGCCAGCTCGGCGCGGAGGTCTACGTCGCGAAGGCGGCGGGGATGAAGAGCCCCGACAACTTTCGCAACGTCGCGGCGCGGCTCGCCCAGGAGAACGGCTGGTTCCTCGCGAACCAGTTCCACAACCCCGCGAACCTCGACGCGCACTACGGCGGCAAGGGGCTGCCGTCGACGGGCAGCGAGATCCTCGAGCAGGTGGGCGGCACGCTGGGCGCGTTCGTATCGGCGTCGGGGACGGGCGGGACCATCAGCGGCGTCGGCAAGTTGCTGCGTGAGAAGGCGCCCGGCGCGAAGGTCGTGCTCGCCGATCCGGTGGGCAGCTCGATCGCCGACTACATCAACACGGGCGTGCTCGGCGGCGACGGGCCGTACGTCGTCGAGGGCATCGGCGCCGCGACGGTCGCGGGCAACCTGCACCGCGAGTACATCGACTGGGCCGAGAAGGTGTCGGATGCCGAATCGCTCGCGATGGTCGAGCGGCTCGTCGCCGAGGAGGGCCTGACGGTCGGCGGCTCGAGCGGCGTGAACGTGGTGGCGGCGCTGCGCGTCGCGGCGCGGCCGGAGGTCATGGGGCCGGTGGTCACGCTCGCGTGCGACCAGTGGGACCGCTATCGCTCGACGCCATGGATGAAGGATTGGGAGGCGCGCGCCGTCGCGAGCGTCACGATCCTCGAGTCCGTCGTCCCCAAGACCTGAGATCGGAGACCGGCGCGCCGAGTTGCACGCGGGCGTCCGCGCTGCGTATCGTGCCGCCCATGAAGCGATGTGCGATCCTGTTCTCGATGGTGGTGACGGCGTGCGCGACGGGCGGGCCCGCCGTCCCCGCCCTCCCCGGCGCCGGTGGCCCCGCGTGGACGGAGCTCGCGAGCGAGCACTTCGTGGTGTGGACGGACGCGGCGCCCGCGCGCGCGCACGAGATCGTGACCATGCTCGAGGATCACCGCGCGGTCGTGCTGACGGCCGGGCTCGGCGGCGCGGAGACGAAGCAGAAGACGATCGCGATCGTGCTGCGCACGGGGGACGAGGCGGGCGCGTTCATGCCGTCCGGCCTGACGGCGTACGCGTGGAGCACGCCGAACCCGGTGCGCATGCCGGCGCTGGTGCTCGCCGCGGACACGCCGGAGAAGGACTGGCACAACGTCTGGCAGGAGCACGCGCGCGCGGTGACGGCGCCGTTCGTGCCGCACTCGCCGCAATGGTACGCGCACGGCATGGCGAGCTACTTCGCCAGCGCGAAGGTCGAGTCGAACCGCGCGAGCGCGAAGGTCGGCGCGCCGCTGCCCTCGATCAAGCTGCTGCTCGAGGGGCACCCGACGCCGGTCGCGACGCTGTTCGGCTGCGCGACGCCCAGCTGCGCCGATGACCTCTACTTCGCGACATCGTGGGCGCTGTACTCCTACCTGATGACGGAGCACCCGGCGCAGCTGCAGGCGTTCACGAAGCGGCTGCACGAGCTCCCGGCGGACCAGTGGCCGCAGGCGTGGCAGGAGACGATGCCCGGCGAGACGCCCGACAAGCTCGACCACGAGCTGGCCGCGTACATCGCGCACGGCGAGCACGACGGCAAGAGCATGCCGATCAAGGCGATCGACTGGGCGGCGCCGGAGCGCAAGCTCACCGACGGTGACGCGCTCACGACGCGCGCGATGCTGAAGTACATGTTCGCGAAGGACGCGGCCGAGGCGCGCCCGGCGCTCGACGCGGCGGTCGGGGCCGACAAGACGAGCCTCGTCGCGCAGCTGCTGCTCGCGGCCGCGCAGAAGTCAGCCGACAAGGATACGGCCAAGGCCGTCGCCGACGCGCACCCGGACGACTGGCGCGCCTGGTGGCTCCTCGGCTTCGCCGTGCAGGGCGGGCCGGAGGCAGCGGACGCGCGGGAGAAGCTGTGCAGCGTGGCGGCCAAGGATCCGACGATGGACCTGCCCGGCGATCTTTGCGCGATCCCAGCGCCGTAAGGCGCTGTCCCGGCGGCCCCGCCACCGTGCGTAAACGCAAACGCAAACGCAAACGCAACCGTGGACCCAAACGCCGACGAGCCGCCGCGTCAGGTGCGCCGCTCCGGCAAACGCGACGGGCTGGCACGGGCTGCCCGTCGTCGCCCCGCGGCTGCTGGCGGTCTCACACCATCTTCGTCAGCATCGCGACGATGCGCGACAGCAGCATCATCTCCTCCTCCACAGCCGCCTCGTCCAGCAGTTTCATCGCCACCAGCGCGTCCAGGATCGCGGCGCACTCGAGCGCCGAGCCGCGCGCGAACCCGTAGAATCGGCGCTGGTCACGGTCGACGCGTCCGGTGCCTTCGGCGATGTTCAGGGAGATCGACGTGGCGGCGCGGCGCAACTGGTCGCCGAGCCCACCGCTGTGTGCGGCCGAGCGCGCCGCGATCGCGGTGGCGGCCGGAAGGAACTGGATGGCGGCGCGATAGACGTCGAGCTTGCGGAATCCGAACATCCCGCGCGTATCGACCAGGGTGGGAAATAGTTGCGTGCCGACGGCGGCCATACGCACGGGAGCGACGCGCGGGTATCGACGAAGAGGCAGAGGATATCGACGAAGAGGGGACGCGGAGGGCGCGACGTCTCGGTGGCGTTTGCGTCCACGATTGCGTTTGCGTTTGCGTTTACGACGCGCGAGTACGTGCAGCGGCGGATTTAAGGACGCGGGCGCCCGTGATCGAAAGCAGCGCCGGGGCCAGCACCAGCGCCACGACGAGGCAGGTCAGCTCGCCGAGCATCGCGGCCAGGCCGAAGCTGCGGATGCCGAGGTTCGCCGACAGGAACAGCGAGCCGTAGCCCACGATCGTCGTGTAGCTGCACAGGAACACCGCGCCGCCCGTCGTGGCCAGCGCGTCGCGGCTGCGGCCCGGGCCCTCCTCGCGCTCGCGCGTCGAGATGTTCACCGCGTACTCGATGCCGATGCCGATCGTGATCGGCAGCGCCACGAAGTCGAGGAAGTTGATCTTGAGGCCGAGCAGCGCGCTCAGCGCCAGCATCGAGATCGTGCCCGCCCCGCCGCAGATCAACGAGATCGCCGCGTGGCGGTTGCGCCCGACCACGAGCAGCACCACGAGGATCGCGCCGGCGATCGAGGCCAGCGTCGCGCGCGGGCCGTCACGCAGGACCGCCTCGATGACATCGGCGAACACGAACGACGAGCCGCCGACATGCGCGGTCTCGGGCAGGTCCAGCGCGCGCACGTTGTCCGAGAACTGCACCGTGTCGTGCGCGTCCCAGACCTCGTAGCTCCCGCCGGCCGTCGCGATGACGAGCTTGCCGCGCGAGCCATCCGCCTCGATGAACGGCCACGCGATCTCGTCGGGCACGTCCGTGTCCGTCAGCTTCCTCAGATCTGCCGGCGGCTTGAGCGCGAGCGCCTCCTCGCGATCCGCGTCGGACAGCGCGTTCAAGTTGTTGTCCGACAGCAGCGCGCGGATCTCCGCGAGCACGGCCAGCTTCTTGTCCTGATCCGCCGGCAACGCGTCGTCGAGCGTCTTGATGTCGCCGAACAGCGAGAGCGCCTTGTCGCCCGGCTTCGGGCGTACCGGCGCGTCCGTCACGCCCGGTCCGGCCTGGCCCGCGGGCGCCGCACCCGGCGCGATGCTCGCCGCGTTCGCCGCCTGCAGCTTCGCCACGAGGGGCGCCACCTCCGCGCGCGTGTCCACCGCGATCACGAAGCCCGCGTCGATCCCCTCGCCGAACGCGTGGTCGATCGCGTGCATGAACTCGCGCTCTTTCGTGATCGACGCGCTCCGCGACCGCAGGTTCTTGAAGTTGCTCTCGAACGGGTCCGCGGCGAGGTAGCGCGCCGCCACCACGCCGCCCGCCACCACGAGCGCGAGGACGATCGCGGCCGGGATCGCCGGTCGCCGCGGCAGCAGCGCCGCGAGCCAGCGGCCGAGCGCGGGCGCCGAGTGCGGCTTCATGCCGAGGTGCCGCCCGACGGAGAGCGCCGCTGGAAGCACGCTGTACGCCGCGAGCCAGCACAGCAGGATGCCGACGCCCCCGATGATGCCGAAGTGCCGGAAGCCGCGGAACACCGTGATGATCAGCGACGAGTACGCGACCGCGGCCGTCAGCGCCGCCGCGAGCGTGCCGCGCACCGTCCCGCGCAAGGTCGCCGCGAGCGCCTCCACGCCGTCGCGCCCGGCCCGCAGCTCCTCCATGTAACGCGACGTCACGAGGATCCCGACGTTGATGCCGTTGCCGATCACGATCGACGACAGGAACGCCGTGGCCAGGTTCAGGTGCCCGATCGCGAGCTTCGTGAACGCGAACGTCGCCACGGTGCCCACGACGAGCGACCACGACATCGCGCCGATCGCGAGGGGCGAGCGCACGTACCAGAACAGCGCGATCAGCACGAGGACCACCGTCACGCCCGTCGCGGTGAGCATGCCGTTCAGGATCGAATCGTGCTCGGCGACGCTGACCACCGTGTCGCCGGCGACGCCCATGTCGACGCCCGGCACCGCCGCGCGCACGTCCGCCAGGATCTTCTCCATCTCGGCGAGTAGCACCTTGTCCTTGTCGACGTCGCCCGACGAGAACCCCGTGCGCACGATCATCATCTGCACGGTGCGGTTCGTCTCCTTGTCGAAACCGACGTACTCGCCCGGGTCGTCCTTCTTCTTCTCTTCCTCCGCGAGCTTCGCGCGCAGCGTGTCGGCCGCGGAGCCGGCCGCCGCCACCTCGGCGTCGTCCTCGAGCTCCACGTACAGCGGGTTCGCCTTGCCGATCTTCGACCGCAGGGCGTCGCGCGCCTTCACGAGCTCGGGCAGCGGCGCGAAGAGCCACCGGTTGGTCCACCCGTATGCGTGCTGCACCTGGTGGTCGAACGTCACGCTCGCGACGAGATCCTTCGGCAGCGCGCGGATCCGGTCGCGTAGCATGAGCGCGGCTTTTCGCCTCACGCCGGGATCCGCCGCGGCGCCGTTCGGCTGGGTCACGGCCACGACCGCCGTCCCGATGACCCGGGCCCGCTTCTCGATCGCACGAAGATCCCGCACGGCCCGGACGTCCTGCGGCAGGAGGTAGGAGAAGTCGGACTTGACCTCGAGCTGGGCAGCCACGAAGCCGGCCAGCGCCACGAAAGCCAGTGATCCCGCGATCACCCAGCGCCGGTGCCGGTCCAGCCACCCCGCGTACCGCGTCCAGACGTCAGGGGGTGGGGCCACGCCGGACTGTCATGCCCGAGCCGTGCCAGCTTTCCAAGCCGCGGCGCCTCCGTTCGCCACTTGACCGGCGGCAGCGTTTCGCTAACTTGCCTCCTCCGCATGGTCCTCAGGACGAGCTTCGCGCCGGCCTCGATGCCGCCTCCGTTCGCCGAGGTGGCGTCGCCTCGCCTCCGCGTCTGCATCATGGTCACGTACGACCTCGCGTCGCCGGGCGGTGGTGTCAAACACCACGCCCAGCAGCTCGCCGAGGCGCTGCGCCGCCGCGGTGACGAGGTGATGATCGTGGGCCCGTCGTCGGCGCCCAGCACGGACCCGCAGGTCCAGACGTTCGGCGGGATCGTGAACGTGCCTGCAAACGGATCCGACAACATGTTGGGGATCCTCGTGTCGCCGCCGGCGATCCGACGCTTCTTCCGCGAGCACGCGTTCGACGTCGTGCACGTCCACGAGCCGCTGCAGCCGGCGCTCTCGTACTGGTCGGTGTGGGCCACGCGCCATGTCCCGCACGTCGCGACGTTCCACGCGTACGCCGAGACCGAGAAGCCGGTCGTCACGTTCATCCGCCGCGCCTGGGGCGCCACGATCTTTCCGTACTTCCAGCGCGCGATCGCCGTCTCGGAGCCCGCCGCGCGCTATGCCCGGCTCGCGTGGAGCCGCGAGCTCACCATCATCCCGAACGGCGTCCCGACCGACATCTTCACGCCGCCCGCCGCGCCGATCCAGCGTGACACCGTTCGCCTCCTGTTCGTCGGTCGCATCGGGGATCGCCGCAAAGGCGCGCGCTATCTGTTCGAGGCGTACCGCGGGCTGGTCGCGCGCGGCCTGCCCGTCTCGCTCGATGTCGTCGGCGAGCTGGGCGAGGCGGAGCCACCGCCCGCCCTGCCCGGCCTCACCTATCACGGCGCCGTCGGCTTCGAGAAGCTGACCGAGCTCTACCGGACGTGCGATGTATTCGTGGCGCCGTCGACGGGCCAGGAGTCGTTCGGCATCGTCCTCCTCGAGGCGATGGCGTCGGCGAAGCCGGTCGTGTGCTCGGACATCGACGGCTATCGCCAGGTCGCGATTCCCGAGGGCTCCGAGCTCGTGCCGCCGCAGGACGCTACCGCGCTCGAGGCGGCGCTCGCCCGCGTCGTCTCCGCGCCGACGGCCGTCCGCGAGCAGCAGGGCGCGCTCAACCGGCGGGCCGCCGAGCGCTACGACTGGAACCTGCTCGCCTCGCGCGTCCGCGCCGAGTACACCGCCGCGATCGCCGGTCACAAGGCGTGGAGTCGGCGTGCGCCGTGACGAGTCAGAGCGGAGCGGCGCGTGGCCAGCGCCGGCGCAGGATCGGCGCGAGGTAGTTCGCGCTGGCGCCCAGGGCGAGGCCGGCAAAGATGTCGACCACCCAGTGGTGCCGCAGGTAGACGACCGAGATCCAGAGCGACACCACGAACGGCAGCACGATGCGGAACCAGAGCTTCGGGAAGCGCGGGAACACCGCGTCACCGAAGCGGTACGAGTAGATGAGCGTCAGGAGCGCGAGGCTGCAGTGCAGGCTCGGGAAAGCGCTCCGCGTGCGCACGGGATCGGCGCTGTCGAAGGCGCCCTGCTGCAGCTCGAAGAGCCCGAAGAACGAGTGGAGCTGCGGTGGATCGAAGCCGTGCGGCCCGTGCATCAGCGGGTCGTAGTAGCGCGGCGGCCCGGCAGGGAACATCAAGAACAAGAAGAAGCCGATGCCCATCTGGAGCACGACGGCCGTGGTCATCTCGCGGAAGTCCTCGCGGCGGCCGCGCATGGACAGCGAGGTCGCCAGGATCATCGGCATGATGAAGTACAGGCCGTACGCGAGCGCGAAGTAGTCGGTCAGGAGCGGGAAGCCCTTGCTGGACAGCCACACCGTCGGCTCCACGCCGAAGATGGCGACGTCCGCGTGGAAGAGCGCGTCGTCGATCGACGTCTGGCGGATGACGCCGGTGTAGGTCTCGAGGCTCTGGAAGAGCCACATGATCAGGATGATCGGGCCCCAGTCGCGGAGGATGTTGCGGGCGGCGGCGACGTAGTCCGCGCGCGCCGTGCCGCGGCCGAACGCGATGGAGCGCCAGCGGTAGAGGAAGCGCACGGCGCACAGGCCGACCGCGATGCCCGCCGAGATGACGATCGGGCCTTCCTTCCACTTGTAGTTGCCGCCGTACGCCCCGACGAGGATCGCCAGGACGGCGGTGAACGCGAGCACGAGCCCGAAGTCCGGGCCGAGCCACGCGGCGAAGCGCCAGGGCACGGCGTGCCGCGCCGCGCGGACGTGCCGGAGCTCGGCGGCGGCAGCGGCCCGATCACCACCGGGGATGGCGGCCGGCCCGGGCCCGGCGGCATCGCGCGGGTCATTGTCCGCGACGTCGTTCGCCTCGGCGCGCTGGGCGCTCGGCGTGGGCTCGCCGTTCACACGCGACGCGGGCTCGGCGCCGGTCGGCTCGCGGGGCTCGGCGGACATCTGGGCGGCACGATGGTGCAGCAAGAGCCCGTGCGTCAAGCACGAGCGGCCGTTCCGGGGGCGCGCGTCGGTGCCGCCGAAATGAAGGCCGCCGGCGGCCGCCGGCGGGCTGACGGATATCCGGCAGGTCCGCCCATCGACCCCGAGTACGCGGACGGCTACGACGGTTACGACGTCGTGGGCTTTGCTCGCGACGTCAGCGGCGCCGAAGGGCGGCGGGGCTCGCTCGACGACGGCGGAGAGGCGTCGTGACCAAGAAGCGGTGGCTGCTCGCGGTCCGCGTGGTGGCGATCGCCGCCATCGCCGTCGGCCTGTGGTTCTTCGTGCACGAGCTCGACTGGGCCTCGCTGGGTGACGCGTTCCGCACCGCGCGCCTGTGGCCGCTCGTCGTCGCGGCGGTCCTCAACTTCGCCTGCCTCTACGGCAAGGCCGCGTGCTGGCGGATCATGCTCGCGCCTCGGTTCACCGTGCCGATCGCGCGGCTCATGCGCTACACGATCGCGGCGTTCGCGGCCTCGGCGATCGCGCCGGCGCGCGCGGGCGAGGTCCTGCGCGTGTGGGTGCTCAAGCGGCGCGAGGGCGTCCCCGCCGCGGACACGGCGGCGGTCGCGCTGTCCGAGAAGCTCCTCGACAGCATCACGATGCTGCTGATCTGCGCGCCGCTGCCGTGGCTCGTCCCGGGCCTGCCGGGCTGGATCGGCGGCTCGATGGCGGCGTGCGCGGGCATCGCCGTCGGCATCTTCATCGGGCTCTACATCGCGGTCGGCCGCATCGACGCCTCGCGCGAGGGCTCGTCGTGGCTGCGGCGCTTCATCGCCGGGATGCACGTGCTGCGGAGCCCGAAGCGGCTGTTCGCGTCGCTCGCCGTGCTGGTCGCGGTGTGGATCGTGGACCTCGTGATGGTGCTGCTCGTGGCGTACAGCGTCGGCATCGACCTGGCGCCGGCCGAGGGTCTGCTGATCCTGTTCACGCTGAACCTGACGATCGCGGTGCCGTCCACGCCCGCGCAGGTCGGCGCGCTGGAGGTCGGCGCGCTCATCGCGCTGCGGCTCCTGCACGTGCCCGACGAGCCCGCCCTCGCGTTCGCGCTCCTCTACCACGTGGTGCAGGTGATCCCGTTGATCATCGCGGGCCTGGCGCTGGAGCTGCGGCTGGTGCTCGGGCGCGAGCCGGCGATGGCGGCCGCGATCGCGAAGAAGGACACGGACGTGGTCGGCAGCGTGGAGGCGAGCGAACCCGCGCCGCCCGAGAATGTCGTCGATCTCGCGAGCCGCCGCCTGCAGAAGAAGCGCTGACGACGAGCGAGCGGCTCGGACACGGTGTGCGAACGGGCGCATTGGGCTCGGTCCTGCACGTACCCGGGACATGACCACACCTGTCGATAGCGATGAGGAGCTGGACGCGGCCGCGCAGGGGATGGAGAGCGAGGCGGCCGACGACGAGGACGAGGACGAGGACGAGGACGCGGACGAGGACGAGGACGAGATCGACGCCATCGGCAAAGCGGCGGGGCTCGTCGTGCAGGACGGCCAGGCGCTCGGCGGCGCAGACCCGGTCGACCGGCGCGACGCGAAGCGCTGGGAGAACGACCCGGCGTCGGCCGATGACGCGGCCATCGAATCGGACCGCACCAGGCGCGAATAGTCCGCGCCCTTCCGTGTCACGGTCGACGCGGTGAGGTCCCTCGCGGTGCTGGTGGTGGTGCTGACGATGGGCGGCTGCCCGCACGAGGACGCCGAGCCAAAGCTGGTCAACGTCGTGCCGCCGCCCGCGGTCGCCCGCCCCGCCCCGGTCGTGCTCGCGCCGCCGGCGGTCGACGGCCTCGAGGTGCGCGAGCAAGCTCTTCTGTGTCAGACCTCGGGCGCGGTGGAGACGTGCCGAACGCTGGCGCGCGACGGTCACGGCGGCTACCGCGCCGAGATGCGGAGCTCGCGCGTCGATCACGTCACCGACGACGGGGTCGCGTGCACCCTGCAGGGCGCGACGCTCACCTGCGGCGGCGCGGCCGAGACCGTCGAGGTCCGGCTCACCGGGCACTTCGTCTACCTGGTGGCCGGCGATCGCGTTCGCTGGTTCGAGCCAGCGGTGACCCCGTGCGGCCCTGCCGATGACAAGCCGCTCACGCTGCACACGCTCGCGCTGCGGCCGTCGATGATGTCGGCGTCGTACCGGACGGGCTGCGCGATCGTGGCCGGCGCCGCCTCGTGCTGGTCGGACCCCGCGCGCCCGGTGGCGCTGGCCGCGCCGGAGCCGCTCGTCGAGATCCAGACGCAGGACACGTTCACGGTCTGCGCGCTGGGGGCGTCCGGCAAGGTCTACTGCGCGCCGCCGCCGGTCTTGCCCGCGGAGCTCGCGTGCAACATGACGGACCTGCGTTGCGGCCGCTCCGCCGTCGGCGACCCGGCGCTGCACGCGCCGTTCGATCCGCTCGCGCTCCTGCGCAAGCCGCTCACCGACATCCACGTGCCGTTCGCCGTGGCGCACCTGGCCCGTGACGACGACTTCCAGTACGGCATCTGCATGGACGACCACCTCCACATGCAGGCCGCGCGCGCCGGCGGCTGCGCCGTGAGCGCAGACGGCGCCGTCGCGTGCTACTCGCCGATCGACCGCGGCTGGGCCGTCTCGGTGATCGCCGGGCTCCCCGCGGTCACGACGGTCTACGCGGGCCGCGGCACAGACTACGGCCTGACCGCGGCGGGAGCGCTCTACGCCTGGGACAACCCGGGCGAATCCTCGGCCGCGCAGATCGCGGCCCACGCGCTCTCGCTCTCGCTCGTCGCGGACGTCACGCGCCCGCTGTTCGTGATCTCCGGCCCCTCGACCAAGGACCGCGTCCGCTGCTCCCTCACGCGCTCCCACGCCGTCCAGTGCTGGCGCGCCGACGGCCCCTTCGCCCCCTTCACCCTCTGAGCGTCCGACAGCCGGCCACAAACAAAGGCACAAACAAAGGGGCCAGGCCCCGTCTTGGCAGCAAGTCCAATGGTTACGATGGTTTGGAAGGATAAAGGGGCCAGGCCCCTATTTCCACCAGGCTTCGCGCTCGACCAGGTCGAAGACTTCCTTGAGGGCCGCGAGGCCATTCATGGCGGTGGCTTCGTCCGTGGTGAGGGGCGGCTGGAGGCGGAAGCTCGCCGAGTAGCTCATCGTGAGGAGGCCGCGCTTGACGCACTCGCCGAAGATGCGCTCGGTGACTTTGCGCGTCAGCGGGGTCTTCGCGACCTTGTCGCTCACGAGCTCCATCGCCATGAACATGCCGGAGCCGCGCGCCACGCCCACGAAGCTGTAGCGGTCGACCCAGGTCTCGAGCTCGCGCAGCATCAGCGCGCCGACGCGTTTGCTGTTCTCGACGAGGTTCTCCTCTTCGATGATGCGCAGCGAGGCCGCGCCCGCGGCGGCCGCGAGCGGGTTGCCACCGTACGAGCTCGACGAGCCCGACTGGTTCGACCACGGCTTCGACACCGCGATCTCGTCGCGCGTCGCGAGCGCCGACAGCGGAAAGCCGCCGCCGACCGCCTTGCCGATCGTCACGATGTCCGGCACCACGCCGGAGTGCTCGACGCCCCACCACGTGCCGGTGCGCCCGAGCCCGGTGATCATCTCGTCGGCGATGAACAGCGCGCCGACGTCCTTCGCGATCGACGCCATCGCGGGCAGGAACTCCTTGGGCGGGATGATATTGCCCGCCGTGCCCTGCATCGGCTCGACGATCACGCCCGCCACCGCGCCCGCCGTCGCGACCTTGACGTACTTGCGCGCGACGTCCGCGCACGCCACCCCGCAGCCCGGGTAGGTCATGTCCTTGCCGATCGGGCACCGGTAGCAGTCCGCGTACGGCACCTGGTGGCTGCCCGGGACCATCGGCCCGAGCTTGTCCTTGAACGTCGAGCCCATGAGGGACAGCGCGCCCATCGTCTTGCCGTGGAAGCCGCCCCAGCAGCTGACGAACTCGTACTTGCCCGTGTAGGACTTCGCGAGGCGCAGCGCGCTCTCGACGGCCTCGGCGCCGCCCGAGTACATCTGGAGCCGGTGCACGCCGTTCGCGGGCGCGTGCTTCGCGAACCGCTCGAACAGCTCGACGCGCGCCTCGGACGTGAGCGAGCCGACCGCGGCCCGGCCCGCCTGCTTCTGGATCGCCTCGACCCAGGTCGGGTGCGAGTGGCCAAGCGCGCCCACGGCGATGCCGCCGATGAAGTCGATGAAGACGTTGCCATCGACGTCGGTGACCGTCGTGCCCTCGGCGTGGTCGACGACGATGCCCGCCATCAGCGCGTAGCCCTGCGCGCCCGGCGCGAGGTGAGCATCTTCGCGCGCACGGAGCGCGGCGCTCTTGGGGCCCGGAATCGCGGTCTGGAGGTTCCGGTTCTGGTTCGCGGGCTGCGGCATGAGAGCGGTCTTTTACCGCAACGCGCGCCCGATGCGAACCAGCCGCGACACCGCAGCGTAGTTGCCGATCACGCCGACCGCGAGCGCGGCGAGGAGCTCGGGGGCGACGACCGGGAGGTCGGGCCACTGCGCGTGGAGGGCCCCGCCCGCCATCGCCGTCGCGCCCGCGCCGACGATCAGATACGTCGACCGCTCGTGGCGGCGCATGAGGCCGCGCGGCGGGGTCACCTGCAGCGCCTCGGCCTTCGCCGACGCGTAGCTCACCATGAACGACGCGAGCACGGCGGACATGACGATCGCGAGCTGCCAGCCTGACTCGCGGACGGCGAACACCACGCCGGCGAGAAAGAAGAACTCGGTGTAGCGATCCACCGCCGCGTCGAGGAGCTCGCCGCGGTTGCTGCCGGTCTTCGTCAGCCGCGCGACCTGGCCGTCGAGAATGTCGCCGATCGTGGACACCGTGGCGAGGAGCGTGGCGAGCCCGAACCAGCCGAAGCCGAGGGCGATCCCCGCGCCGGCGCCCGTGACCAGGGCGCTCCACGTCAGGCTGTTCGGCGTGGCCCCGATCGCGGCCAGACCTCGCACCACCGGCGCGATCGCCCAGTACGTGGCGTCCATGATCTCGCGCCCCATGAGCGCCGTCCCGCCGACGCTCGACACCCGCTCACTGCGCGCGTGCCCGCGCGTGGCGACGCGGATCCCGTACAGCCCCAGGAGGGCGAGCCACACCGCGAGGGTGCCCCACGCGATATACAGATCCGCCACCATCAACGCCGACGCTCAGCCGGCCTTGACGACCGACGCGCGATCGCTGGACAGCGACATCTGGCGACCATCGGCGCGGGCCGACGCGTACGCCGTCTCGATGAGCTGCACGCACGCCGCGGCGTCGTGGGCTTCCTTGCCGACGTACTGCTTCGTCTCGATCGCGCGGGCGAAGTCGATCTGCAGCGCCTTGAACCACTCGGCGTGCGACGCGTCCATCCAGTGCGACGCGGCGGACATCTTCTCGACGTCCACCTTGCCGCCGGCGCGCTTGCGGTGGATCTCGATGTCGTCGTCCTCGACCTTGATGGCGCCGTTCGCGCCGTGGATCGTGTAGATGACCTTGCGGAAGCCCGAGTTCCACGTCAGCTGACAGACCGCGATCCCGGTGGGGAACTCGACCGTGCAGTTGAAGTTATCCTCGGTGTCGAACGTGGAGAGGTTCGACATCTTCGCGTTGATCGACGTCGGCATCGCGCCGAGCCAGTCGAACGCCAGATAGAACGTGTGGCTGCCGTGGTCCATCGCGATGCCGCCGCCCGAGGTGGCGCGCACGCGGCGCCAGTCCGGCTGCCACTCCGCGACGCCCTTGGCATGCGTGCTGCGGAACGTGTCGAGCGTGACGAGGTGGATCGCGCCGAGCTCGCCGGTCTCGAGCACGCCGCGGATCGCCTTGATGACGGGCGCGTGCTTGTAGTTGTGCGAGGGGAAGAAGACGCGCTTGCTCGCGGTGGCGTGGTCGATCATCGACCGCGCATCGGCGCCCGAGGTCGCCACGGGCTTCTCGCAGAACACGTGCAGGCCGTGCTCGAACGCCGCGTGGGCGATGGCAGCGTGGTCGCACGGCGGTGTCGCGATGTCGACGAAGTCGATATTCTTTGCTTCGGCGGTGAGCAGCTGCTTCGTGTCGCTGTAGATGCGCGCGTTCGGCAGGACCTCGCGGGCCTTCTCGCGGCGCGCGGCGCAGATGTCGGCGACCGCGACGATCTCGAACGCGTCGGGTGCGGAGAGGTAGGCCGGGATATGGCCCTTCTCGGCGATGAAACCGAAACCGACGAGCGCGCCTTTCAATCGACGGGTCATATTCGCTACCTCGGGTGTGGAGTACGGCGAAATGTGGACGGACGCAAGAACTCGCGTCGCGTATGCCGCGTTGTGCCCGCGAGACAGTGATCGCCCCCGCCGAGCGTCGAAAGTTCGACACCGGTACCCTGCGAAAAGCGTCAGCTATTCGACATTTTGAAGGCCTTAACGTGCCAATTCGGGGCATTTTGGACACCTCCTCCAGACCAGCGCTGGTGGCTGATCGGGTATCCAGGGCCATGGCGCTCGCCCACCTCCAGGCCCTCGCGACTCGGTATCCGAACGTCCGCTCGGCGCTGGCCGAGATCGCCGAGCTCCAGGCCCACCTGGCGCTCCCCACGCCGACCGTGCACGTCGTCAGCGATGTCCATGGCGAGTACGTCAAGCTCCGCCACGTCATCAACAATGCGTCGGGCAGCCTGCGGCCGCTCCTGCAGCAGCTGTTCGCCGCGCGCATCACGCAGGACGAGCTCGACGACCTGCTCGCCACGTTCTACTACCCCCGCGAGACGTGGCTCGCCCACGGCGGCGACGAGGCGGCGCGGCGCGCCCGCTTGCTCGCGCTCCTGCCGCGCGCGGTCGAAGTGATCCGGGAGCTCGCGCGCCGCTACACGCTCGAGCACGTCGCCGCGATCATCCCCGATCCTTTCGACGCGGTGTTCCGCGAGGTGCTGTTCGCGAAGGAGCTCGGGCGACCGGCGAGCTTCCTCGCGCGCCTCGTCGATCCGTTCCTGCGCCACGGCCGCGACCAGGAGCTCGTGCGCATGATCGCCCGCGTGGTCCGCAACCTCTCGGTCGGCGAGCTGGTCGTCGCCGGCGACCTCGGCGACCGGGGGCCGCGCATCGACAAGGTGATCGACCTCGTGATGCAGCAGCCGAACGCGACCATCACCTGGGGCAACCACGACGCGAGCTGGATGGCGGCGTGCCTCGGCCAGCCCGCGGCGCTGATGACGGTCGTCCGGGTGTCGCTGCGCTACCGCCGCCTCTCGCAGCTCGAGGAGGGCTACGGCATCCCGATGGCGCCGCTCGAGAAGCTCGCGCGCGACGTGTACGGCGACGATCCCTGCGCGCGCTTCCCGTGCAAAGGCGAGGGCCTGCGCGACGACCTCCTCATGGCGCGCATGCAGAAGGCCGCCGCCATCCTGCAGTTCAAGCTCGAGGGCCAGCTGTTCCGCAAGCGCCCCGAGTGGGGCATGGCGGACCGCGCGCTGCTGCACCAGATCGACAGGGCGGCGGGCACGGTGACGATCGACGGCACGGTCTATCCGATGCTCGACCTGGCGCTGCCCACGGTCGACTGGAGCGATCCGTACAAGCTGTCAGCGGCGGAGGACGCGTGCCTCGCGCGGCTGACGCGCTCGTTCGTCGAGAGCGGCGCGCTGTGGCGGCAGATGTCGTTCGTCGTCGGGCATGGGCAGATGATGATCCGGCGCGACCGGTGCGCGATCTTTCACGGCTGCATCCCGGTCGACGCCGACGGCGTCCCGCTGGCGTTCGCGATCGATGGCATCGAGCACCGCGGCGCGGCGCTCCTGCGCGCGTTCGACACGGTCGTGCAGCGCGCGTTCCGCAAGCGCGCGCCCGCCGACATCGAGCTCTTGTTCTATCTGTGGACCGGGCCGCGCTCGCCGTGCTTCGGCAAGGACAAGATGGCGACGTTCGAGACGTACTTCGTGGCAGACAAGCACGCGGCCGAGGAGACGAAGAACGCCTACTTCACGCTCCTCCACGACGCGGAGTTCTGCGCGCGCATGCTGCGCGACCTCGGCGTCGACGACGAGCGCGGCTTCATCGTCAATGGCCACGTGCCCGTGAAGCTCGAGAAGGGCGAGACGCCCCTCAAGAAGAGCGGGCGCGCCATCACGATCGACGGCGCGTTCGCGGCCGCGTACGGCGACAAGGGCTTCTCGCTCGTGCTCGACGCGGAGCGGATGTACCTCGCGCAGCACGCGCACTTCGAGAGCGTCGACGCGGCGGTCGAGCAGCACGCCGACATCGTGCCCACGGTTTCGGACATCGCGGTCTACGATCGGCCGCGGACGGTCGGGGACACCGAGCAGGGCGACGCGCTGCGGGCGGAGATCGCGGCCCTCGAGGAGCTCGTCGCCGCGTTCGAGGGCAACGTCGTTCGCGAGGTGGGGCCGCCGCTGCCCGCCAACGACTGACGGGCGGCCGGGATTAGGCGTCCGGCGCCGGCGGCGGGGCGGCGATCGAGAGGGCCGAGAGCGACACGTCGAGCTGGCTCTGGATCAGCCGGATGATGCTCGAGACGTCGCCGCGCGCCACGCCGAGCTGGCGCACCATCTCGGCGCGGGTATCGCCGGCGAGCCGCTCGCGCGCGGTCGCGACCCACCGCGAGATCGTGCCCGCGTTCACGCCGTGCTGGCGCCCGAGCTCCTCGACGGTGAGCCGGTACTTGAACCGCTGCTTGAGGAGCAGGCGGTCCTTCGCGGGCAAGCCAGCGACCGCGACGCCGAACGCGGCGTGGAACGCGTCGCCGTACTCCTTCTTCATGTACGCGAGCTCCATGTCCTCGATGCCGTCGGCGTGGGCCGTCTCGTCGAGCTCGAGCGGCGGCTTGCCGCCCGGCGGGGCCTTCACGCGGAGGCCGGTACGCGCGGCCACGGCGCGCAACCAGCCCTTGAGCGAGCCGCGGCCGGCGTAGCCGAGGATGCGGACCGGCCCGCCCGCGCGCGGCAGGAGGAGCTCCTCGCGCATGACCTGGAGCGTCTCGTCGATGTCGGTCGAGGCGAGGCCCATCCGGCCCAGGACGGGCCGGAGGTCCGGCAAGTAGGCACGCTCGAGGACCGCGAGCGCGGCCGGGTCTCCACCGGCGCACGCGAATGCCAGGTACAGCTCGGGCACGAGCAACTCGCGCGTCCGGCTCGCGTCGCGCTCGACAAGGCTCGCGACGTGCTCGTCGAAGGCGACGGTGGGCGCGCGGAGCCCGGGCCACGCCGCCGTCGCCTCCGCGCGGATCCGCGCCAGCGCTGCCGCGAGCTCGTCGACCTCCATCGCCGTCGACTCTATCAAACGTCCGCCCCGCGCGAAGGTTGTGTGCAAACCCTGCGTCTTGACCCCCACCACGTATCATGGGAGCGCGGATGACCTGCCTGGACGACAACACGCTCCTGGCGTTCGTCGAGCGGGCCCTCCCGGCGGCAGAGCTCCTGTCGGTGTCCGCCCACCTCGATGCGTGCGAGACGTGCCTGACGATCGCCTGCGCGGTTGCGGCGTCCGAGGCAGACACCGCCGATGGCGGGGTCACGGCGGGCGGCACTGGCCGCCTCCCTCGCGACACGGTCGGCCGCTACGCCCTGATCGAGATGATCGGGCGCGGCGGCATGGGGTCGGTGTTCGTGGCGCACGACCCGCAGCTCGACCGGAAGATCGCGCTGAAGGTGGTCCGCGCCGAGCGGTTCGAGGAGCCCGAGGTGCGCGCGCGGCTCTCGCGCGAAGCGCGCGCGATGGCGAAGATCGTCCATCCGCACGTCGTGACGGTGTTCGATGCGGGCGAGCTCGAGGACGGCGTGTTCATCGCGATGGAGCTCGTGGATGGCCACACGCTCGGCGCGTGGCTCGCGGCCGAGCCCCGGGCGTGGCGCGAGATCGTGCGGCTGTTCGTCACGGTCGGGCGCGGGCTCGCCGCGGCGCATGCGGCGGGCATCGTGCACCGCGACTTCAAGCCTGACAACGTGCTCGTCGATCGCGCCGGGCGCGCGGCTGTCACCGACTTCGGCCTCGCGCTCGCGAACGTCACGTCCGTCCCGCAGGCCGGGGCGCTCGCGGCGCTGCCGATCGCCGATGCGATGGAGCGGTCGCGCATGGGCGCGCTGATCGGGACGCCGCTCTACATGGCGCCCGAGCAGTTCGCGGGCGAGCCGGTGGATGCGCGGAGCGATCAGTTCAGCTTCGCGGTCGCGCTGTGGGGCGCGCTGTACAGCCAGCGGCCGTTCGAGGGCGACACGCTCGGCGCGCTGATCGACGCGGTGACGGCGGGGCGGCTCCTGCCGCGACCGGCGCGGACCCCCGTGCCCGCGCGCGTCCATCGGGTGCTCGAGCGTGCGCTGCGGACCGCGCCCGACGAGCGCTACCCGGACGTGCCGGCGCTGCTCGATCAGCTGCAGCTCGCGATGCAGCCCGTGTGGCCGCGCGTGGCGGGGGCCGGCGCGCTGTTCGCGGTCGCGGCGACGACGGCGCTGATCCTCGCGCACCACGGCGCCGATGCGCCCGGGCCGCCGGCGTCCGGCGCGTCCCTCGCCACGCTCCCCGTCGCGTCGCCTCCCGTGGTCGGCGTCGGATCCGATGCGCCGCGCGTGGTGGCGATCATCGCGCCGTTCACGAACCAGACCGGCGACGAGCGCTTCGACGGCACCCTCGAGGAGGCCGTCGCCACGGTGCTCTATCGCTCGACGCGGATCGACGCGCTCCTCGGCCCCGCGCTCGCGGACTTCGAGGCGCGCGCGGGCAGCGGCGTCACGGTCGACGACGTCGCCACCCAGGTCATCGCCTCCGGGCGCCCGACGCTCGTCGTCCGTGGCCTGATCACGCGCGACGCCGGTGGCGGGTTCACGGTGAAGCTCGAGACGCACGGCTCGCCGGGGGTCCCCGTCGGCGCGCCGGCCCGGGCGAGCGCGAGCACCGCCGACGCGATGATCGCCGCGGCCCAGCAGGCGGGCGCGAGCATCCCGAACGCGCTCGGCGATCCCCCGGCGCCCGGCTCGCTGGCGCACGCGCTCTCGCCGTCCCTCACCGCGGTGCACGCGTGGGTGCGGGCCCAGCGGTTTGCGCTCGCGGGCGACGCGAAGAGCCAGGTCGGCGCGCTCCGGGAGGCGATCGCGGCCGACCCCGGCTTCGTCGAGGCCCACGCGATGCTCGGGCTCGTGTACCAGAACGCGGGGCGGCCCCACGAGGCGGCGCAGGAGCTCGAGATCGCCGCCCGCGATGGCGACCACATGGCGGAGCGGCAGCGCCTCGGGATCCTGGGTGACTACTACGACAGCGTCGGTCGGTACGCGGACGCCGTGAGCCAGTACCAGCTCGTGCTCGCGAAGTGGCCCGGCGACATGCGCACCGAGGTCGCGGCCACGGCCGCGGCCATCGAGGAGAGCAACTTCCCCGTCGCCCTCGAGCACGCGCGCCAGGCGGCGGTGGGCCACGCCAACCTCGACGTCGTGGCGGGAAACCTCATCGGCGCGGAGGTCGCGAACGGGCTCTACGCCGACGCCGCGCGCGATGGCGAGAAGATGTTCGCGGCCGTCGCGCACCCGTCGACGAACGGGATCGTGTACCTCGCGCTCGCCCACGCGCTGCACGACGACCCGGACGGGGCGCGCGCGGTCCTGGCGAGGCTGCCGGAGACCGAGGCCGAGATGCTGCTCGCGGCCCGCGCCGACCTCGCGATCTTCGAGGGGAAGCTGCCCGAGGCGGAGGCGATGCTCGTCGCGTGGATCGCCGCCCACCCGGCGGCCGAGGTCGGCAGCGAGCAGCTCTACCTCGCGCAGGCGCGGATGCTCCGCGGCGACCACGCGGGTGCGCTGCGCGCGCGCGACGCGACCGCGACGGCGCTGGGCGACGACTTCGGCGGGCCGCAGTTCTCGTACGTCTTCGCGAGCCTCGCCGTCGAGGCCGGCGCCCCGGGCACGGCCGCGGCGAAGTCGGCCGCGTGGCGAGAGCGCGACTCGCTCGACTGGCGGATCTCGGGGGAGCTACTCGCGGGGGACCTCGCGCTCGCCGCGGGCAAGCCGCCGGACGCGATCGCGGCGTACCAGCGCGCCGGTCGCCTCGGTCATCTCTGGATGCAGCGCGCGCGCCTCGGCCGCGCGTACCTCGCCGCCCACGCGTACCCGGACGCGGAGCGCGAGCTGCAGTGGTGCCGCGACCATCGCGGCGAGGGCGCGGTGTACATGTTGCCGTCGCTCGTCTTGCTCGCGGAGGTCGACGCCCTGCTCGCGAAGCTGCGCGCGGCCACCGGCCCCCCGTAGGCCTGGGCTCGCATGGGGGCGAATGGCAGCCTCCAAGCCCGTCCGGTCGGACCTCGCGATGCCGACGGCGTTCGTGCTGCGGACGCCGCTGTTGCCGCGCGACGAGCTCGACCGCTGGAGTGCCGAGCTCGCGAGCCCGACCGCCACCGACGGCGAGCTCGACCTCGCGCTCGCCCGTGATCGCGAGCTCCTGCGCGCGCGGCTGCGGGCGATCGTGCTCCGGCCGGAGGTGCGCGAGGCGATCTTCGTCGCGTCGCCAAACCTCTGCGCGACCGTCGGTCGGGTGCACGTCGCGCGTGGCGACGCTGCGACGCTGCTGCGGCAGACGGTGGCGGGGGTTCTGTCACGCCGTCGCTGGACGCCGCGAGCGGCATGGTCATCGTCGAGGCGTTGTTGCCAACGGACACCACGACGAGCGAGCTGCGCCCGGGCCTCGCGGCCTGGGTGACGCCGTGAGAGGGGCGGCGCCTACGGACGGATGGCGGCCGTCGTCGTGACGCCGGCCGCGGCGTTGATCGAGTGGCTGCGCAGCGTCATGCCGCCCACGATCGCGGACACCGTGACGTTGCCGGCGGGGACGTTGAAAAGTAGCGCGACGCCGGAGCTATCGGTCGAGGTCGCGTTCGTGTCGGGCTGGCCGCCGCTGACGTACACGACGTCACCCGGCGGGTCGGTCGTGACGGTGGCGCCCGAGAGCGTGTTGCCCTCGCAGTCGACGACGGCCAGGCCGATCGCGGCCTTGCTCGACTTCTGGTTCTCGCCGGAGAGTGACGCCAGGAAGTCGAAGTCGCTCTGCGAGATGATGAGGATGAGGCCCGCGTCGGTGTTCATGTAGAGCTTGGTCGCCGGGAACAGCGCGGTCGGGCGATCGCCGCTCTTTGTCGCCGTGAGGTGAACGTCGAGCGCGTTGCCGCCGGTCGGCAGGCTCAGCGAGTACGCGCCGGCGCTGTCGGTGGTGGCGGTGGAGAGGGTCGTCCCGTCACCCTTGACCGCGGTGATGGCGACGCCCTTCGCCGGGACCGCGGTGGTGCCGGACAGGGTCTGGGCCGTGCCGCTGAGCGTGACGGGATCCGGCGCGCCGGCCGGGACGGGCTGGCCGAGGCACCCGAACGGGCCGGGCGGCGAGTCCTGGGGCACGAACGCGTCGGGGCCACCGCCACCGTGACCGTCGATCCGCGTGTTACCGCCGTCCGCGCCGCCGGGGTTCGCGGCGGTGCCCGAGGTGCAGGCGACGAGGCCGAGGGACAGGGCGACGGAGACGCAGCGCGACATGGATCGTGTGTAACGCATCTATTGGCCGGGGCAGAATGCAAACCGCCGACCGCACCCGATTGCTCACGAAGTGCAGCGCCGGCCGCGCTGCGACGCGCCAGGAGCTGGCCGGTCGCGTGGCCGGGGGCCTCGACTCCCCACGGGGGAACCCAGTGGCGCGGCGGTCGCCGCCCATTCGCCCGCCCTCGAACCCGTCGGTCTGCCGTCGGCCGCTCGCTGTCTCGATCCCGCAGAAGGCTCGAGTTGCTCGTCGTGGAGCCGCTGATCAGCGCCCGCGCTGCGCCGTGATGGCCGCCATGACGACGAGATATGCGACGACGACCATCAACGTGATCGCCCACACGCGACCGCGCTTGCCGCGATAGTGGCTCTCGATGACGGCCTTCGCCGCCGCGCGCGCGTCATGATCCGCCTGCACGACCGCGGCGGCGGCGGCCGAGGTCTGGAGCTCGAGGATCCGCGCGAGCCGCGCGACGAGCCGCTCCGCGCGCCACGTGCCGAACGGCATGAGCGCGAGCACGTCGTGCCGGGGGCCGCCCTCCGTCAAATAGAGGACGAGCGACGCCGAGCGGCCGGCCGAGCGCACCTCGTAGCCGAGCGCGGCGGTCGGGCCGACGTCGACGCGCCGGACGATGCCCCGCACCGAGATCCGGTCGCCCACGCGCGCGATGCGGCGGACGCCGGCCGCGAACCACCCGACGCTCCCACGGCGGCGAGCGCCATCCAGAGACCCATGTGCGCCGGCGGCGGCCTCCCGCTCGTCGCGACCGGCGTCGGCAAGACCGCGACGAGGATCGCGAGCGCGACGAACATCAGGCTGACCGCGAGCGACAGCACCGGCACCCAGCACGCGCGACCGCGAGAGCCCACGAGCACCGTCCTAGTTAACCATGCGTGCGCGCCACCCAGAAGAGCAACGCCGGGTACGCGGCGAGCCAGGTCCAGAGGAAGCGGTTGAGGCCGAACGCGAGGGCGTTGACGAGGTGGAACGCGACGCCAACGCCGAGCAGCACGAAGCACGCCGTCGGCTGCACCAGCGCGAGCGGGAAGACGCACTCGAACGCGAGCATGCCGATCCCGGCGCCGCGCGCGACGAGCGGGCGGGAGAGCAGCGCCGCGAGCCGCGCGGGCACGGCGTACTGCGGGAGGCGCACGAGGAGCGGCAGCGCGGTGCCGCGGCGCCACTGCGCGTCGGCGAGCTTCGCCACGCCGGAGATGAAGTACGAGAGCACGAGCTGCACGGCCGCGTACGCGAGCCCGGCGAGCTCGAGCGGCGAGCCCGGCTGCGTGCGCGCCAGGGCGATCGCGATCAGGACGACGAGCAGCATCGCGTCGCTGCCGCCGTTGTACGAGCCGCGGAAGCGCACGGCGATCGCGAGGGTGCTGGCCACGGCGAGCCAGGCGACCGCGGGGTGGTCGAGCCACGGCAGCGCGAGCCCGCTCGCGAGCTGCACGCCGAGGACGAGCCGCGTGCCCCGCGCGCCGAACAGCGCGTCGAGCAGCGCGCGGACGGGCGCGGGGGCGGCGGCGTAGTCGCGGCGGAGCGTGGCCCAGCGGAAGACGCCCTCGTCGCCGACCGCGCGGTGGACCGCGACCAGCTCGAGCGCGGCCACGGTCGTCGCGACCGCCGCGAGGCGGGCCATCCACAGGACGGCCAGGCCGGCCGTCACGCGGCGCGCTCCGTCACACCACCGAGCTCCGGCGAGACGAGAAAATCCTCGTCGTCGACCTGGATCCGCCATTGCCAGGCCGCGCCCGCCGGCACGTGCTCGCGCGCGATCCGCGTGACCAGCTCGTAGCTGACGAGCGCGACGATCACCGGCGCGTCGTGCGCGAGCGCCGCGTCGAGCTCGCTGACCTCCGCCACCAGCTGCTCGACGACGCCGTGGTACGCGAGCGCCAGGTTACCCGCGGGCGCGATCGCCCAGGAGAGCGGCCCGCGGGCCGCGGCCCCGATGCCGATCCATGGGCCACCACCGGCGCGCACGGCCAGCACCGGCGCTGACGTCGGGCGATCGAAGAACCGCCACGCCGGCAGCAGGACGCGCAGCCGCGAGATCAGCATGCTCTGCACCGGGCGACGCGCGCGCAGCGACACCGCGATCACGAGCGCGAGCGCGACGAGGGCGGCGGTGCTCAAGCGGCCAATCCGGGGCGACGCGAACGCTCAGCTGGTCCAGAGCCCGAGGGGCGACAGCTCGGCGACGAGCCGCTTCGCGATCGTGCGCGCCGCCTCGATCGCGTCGGAGGTCCCTCCCTGCGCGGCGACGATGTCGAACATCGCGGCGAAATCGACCGCGAGGCTGTGCGCGCTTCGATACCCGCGCCAGGATTGGCGATGGGGCTCGGTGCGCAGGCGCGCGAGGACCATCACGAGGCGCACGGCATGGTGCTCGAGCTGCTTCTTCATCGCGTAGTGGCCGGGCTCGGTCTCGACGACGGCGTGGACCGCGGAGACCAGCTGGAGCGCGGTGTCGTAGACGTTGTAGGTCGCGCGCGCTGGCTCGCTCGTCGATGTCGCCGGCTGACGGAAGTTGATGAACGGCGGCGGCGAATCCTCCATGCCGTTCATTGTACGCGCCCGCGGCGCCATCGCTCCCCGGGCTACCCCGTCGCTACCCGCCGACCCCAGGGAGGGCCCCCCGCCACTTCGTGTGGTAGAGCAGGGGCATGGTCGCCCCGGTCCGTCGCGTTGGTTTGAGTCTGGGTCTGATGTGCGCGCTCGTCGCTTGTGAAGAAAGCCCGAGCCCGATCTCCGGCGTCGCGGCGCCGACCGCGCCGGCCCCCACGCCGCCGACCCGGCAGCCGATGACGGTCGGGATGGCGCCCGGGCAAGCCCCGGCCGCCCCGGCGGCGGGCGCCGATGACGGCCTGTCCGGCACGGTCGTCGAGACGATGGACGCGTCGAGCTACACGTATGCGAAGCTGCAGACGAGCCACGGACAGGTGTGGGTCGCGGGCCCCGCGACGAAGCTCGTCGTCGGCCAGCAGGTCGGCCGCATGACCGGCCAGGCGATGAACGGCTTCCGCAGCGACACGCTGAACCGCACCTTCGACGAGATCTACTTCGTCAACGCGTACGCGGTGAGCCCGGGCGCCGCCGCGACGGGCCCGACGGGCGCGCCGGCCCAGGCGCACGCGGCTGGTGACATCTCCGGCACCGTCACCGAGACGATGAGCTCGGGCGGCTACACGTACGCGCTCCTCGACCACGCCGGTAGCAAGGTCTGGATCGCCGGCCCCGAGGCGAAGCTCGCCGTTGGCACGAAGCTCGGCTCGATGTCGGGCCAGCTCATGAGCGGCTTCCGCAGCGACACGCTCAAGCGCACGTTCGACCAGATCTACTTCGTGAGCGGCTTCGTCGCGACGGACGGCGGCGCGGCGGGCATGGCGCCCGATCCGCACGGCGCGCCCGCTCCGGCCACGCCGGCCGTCGCCGTCGACAAGATCGCGCCGGTCGCGGGCGGCACCGCCATCGCGGACGTGTTCGCGAAGAAGGCCGCGCTGGCCGGCAAGCCGGTCACCGTGCACGGCAAGGTCGTCAAGGTGAACGACGGCATCCTCGGTCGCAACTGGCTCCACCTCCGCGACGGCAGCGGCGGGCCCGGCACGAACGACCTGCTCGTGACCAGCGCGTCGACGGCGAAGGTCGGTGACGTGGTCACCGCGAAGGGCGTGCTCGGCCTCGACAAGGATTTCGGCGCCGGCTACCGCTACGACGTCATCGTGGAAGACTCGGCGCTCACGACGCCGTAGGATCGCGTCTCACGATGCGCCCGCGCCTGTCCGTCGTTGCTGCTGCCGCCGCGCTCGCCACGGGCGCGCTCGCGCACCCGGCGGCCGCGGATGACGAGCCGCCGTTCATCATCGGCTCGCGGCCCGCGTGGATCATGCTGGGTGGCCTCACGGCCGGCGGCACCGTGGCCCTCGGCGGCCGCGGCGCGCTCGTCGGCGGCGAGGTCTCGATCGTGCGGCTCCGCGACGCGCAGTTTGCCGGCGCGTACGCCGACGCCTACTACGACTGGGGGGCCCACGGCACCTACGTCACCACGGGCCTCGAGCTCGGCCACAGCTTCCTCGGCCTCGACGGTGGGCTCGCGCTGCGCTTCGGCGACGGCGGGTCTCACGCGGGCGTGGCCATCCGCGCGACGGTCGGCCTCGGCGTCGCCGGGCTCTACGTCCGGTACGCGCACTTCGGCGGCGCGATGGATGACGACAACAAGGACGTGCTCCAGGTGGGCCTCGTCCTCAAGCTGCCGCTGTGGACGGCAGGCGGAGGACGCCAGTGAAGCTCGTCGTCAACGGCAACTCGTACGAGGTCCCCTGCCCGGCGGACACGCCGCTCCTGTGGGCGCTGCGCGAAGAAGTCGGGCTCACGGGGACGAAGTTCGGCTGCGGAAAGGCGCTGTGCGGCGCGTGCACCGTGCACGTCGATGGCGAGCCGAAGCGCTCGTGCGTCACGCCGTGCGGCGACGTCGTCGACAAGGCGATCATCACGATCGAGGGCCTCGTGCGCGACTCGGTGCTGCACCCGGTCCAGCAGGCGTGGGTCGAGGAGAACGTGCCGCAATGCGGCTACTGCCAGGCCGGGCAGATCATGACGGCGGTGGTGCTGCTGCGCGCGAAGCCGCAGCCGACCGACGCCGAGATCGACGACGCGATGAGCGCGAACCTGTGCCGCTGTGGCACCTACCCGCGCATCCGGAAGACCGTGCACCGCGCGGCCGAGCTCCTCGCCGCGGCGCCGCCGGCGGTGACCAAGTGACCGAGCTCTCGCGGCGCGGCTTCCTCGGCGGCCTCCTCGCGGGGGGGGGGGCGCTCGTGCTCGCGGCGTGCGGCGGCGGCGCGCGAGGGGCGCAGACGCTGCGGATCCAGCACGCGGATCAGACGGGCGAGCTCGTCGCGAACCTGTACATCTCCGTCTTGCCGACGGGCCGCGTGGCGCTCGTCGTCAACAAGGCCGAGATCGGTCAGGGCGTGACGACGGGCTACGCGACGATGGTCGCCGACGAGATCGGCGTGCCGCTGGATCATGTCGACGTCCTCTTTGCCGGCGCGAACGCCGCGCTGCGCACGAGCGCGAACATGCAGATCACCGGCGGCTCCACGTCGACGATGGAGGCGTTCGTGCCGCTCCGCCAGGCCGCCGCGTCGGCGCGCGAGATGCTGATCGCCGCCGCCGCCGAGCAGTGGCGAGTGCCGGTCACGCTGTGCCGCGCGGTCGATGGCCACGTCGAGCACCTCGCCGACAAGCTCTCGTTCGGCGAGCTGACGAAGCACGCCGCGCGCATGCCGGTGCCCGCGTCGCCGCGCCTCAAGACCGCGAAGGAGTTCACGCTGATCGGCAAGGTCGACCGCCGCATCGATGCGCGGGCCAAGGTCGACGGCACGGCGCAGTTCGGCATCGACGTCTCCGTGCCGAACATGGTCAACGCGTTCGCGATTCACGGGCCGGTGTACGGCGCGAAGCCGCTGACGGTGACGGCGGATGCGGCGAAGGCCCGGCCCGGCGTCCTCGCCGTCATCGCGATGCCGTGGGGCGTGGCGATCGTCGCCGACAAGTTCTGGCAAGCGCGCGCCGCGGCCGCCGACGTGCGGATCACGTGGGACAAGGGCCTCGTCGCCGGCCTCGACACCACGAAGATGCGAGACGCCTTGCGCGCGCACGACGGCACCGGCGAGGGCCAGGTCTCGAAGCACGACGGGAACGCGGCCGACGCGCTGGCCGATGCGGACGTCACGATCGGCGGCGTGTACGAGGCGCCATACCTCGCCCACGCGACGCTCGAGCCGCAGAACGCCACCGTCGCGGTGAGCGGCGGGCGCGCCGAGGTGTGGGCCCCGACGCAGAGCCCGACGCTCGTGCAGGCGTTCGTCGCCAACGCGCTCGGCATCGACATGGAGCACGTGACCGTGCACGTCACGCTGTGCGGCGGCGGCTTTGGCCGGCGCGCGATCGCCGACGTGTGCGCGCAGGCCGCGATGATCGCGGCGCACGTGAAGCGCCCGGTCAAGCTGACGTGGACGCGCGAGAGCGACATGACCCAGGCGTGGTACCGGCCGATCTACTCGGTCAAGGTCGAGGGCGCCTTGCGCGGCGGCAAGGTCACCGGGGCGCGGATCCACGCGGTCTCGCAGTCGATCGCGCTCTCGGGCAAGACGCTGTTCGGCGCCGCGCTCTCGAAGCTGCCCGGCCCCGTCGTCGACATGGTCACGAACGCGGCGCTCGCGCTGTTCTCGACCAGCTCGTTCGGGGACATCTTCGCCACCGAGGGCATCGCGAACTCGCCCTATCAGCTCGGCAACTTCGAGCTCAGCAGCGAACCGGTGCAGACGAAGCTGCCCGTCGCGTTCTGGCGCTCGGTCGGCAACTCCGT
Organism: Deltaproteobacteria bacterium; assembly: GCA_025353585.1. GTDB lineage: Bacteria > Myxococcota_A > Polyangia > Haliangiales > Haliangiaceae > JABFXX01. The sequence continues at coordinate 17,848 of JANXOM010000159.1, read as the reverse complement.
GACGGGGTTCGTGATGGAGGGCTTCATCGACGAGCTCGCCGTCGCCGCGAAGCAGGACCCCTTCGCGCTGCGCCGGCAGCTCTTGCCGCCGAACAGCAAGCAGACCCGCGTGCTCGACGCGCTCGCGAAGCTGTCGGGCTGGGCCACGCCGCCCGGCACGGGCATCGGCCGCGGGATGGCGCGTCACTTCGCGTTCGAGACGGAGTGCGCGCAAGTCGTGGAGCTCTCGGTCGTGCGCGATCGGATCCGCGTGCACCGCGTGTATTGCGTGGTGGACTGCGGCCTCGCGATCAACCCCGACATCGTGAAGGCGCAGATGGAAGGCGCCATCATCTTCGGGCTGTCGGCCGCGCTCGACCAGGAGATCACGCTGGTCAACGGCGTCGTGCAGCAGCGCAACTACGACACGTTCCCGCTGCTGCGCATGCACGAGTGCCCGGAGATCATCGTCGAGATCCTGCCGAGCGACGCGCCGCCGAGCGGCGTCGGCGAGCCGGGGCTCCCGCCGATCGCGCCCGCGGTGGCGAACGCGCTGTTCGCGCTGACGAACGTGCGGCTGCGTCGGCTGCCGCTGCACCGCGCGTGGGCCGAGCGAGGTGCCGCGTGAAGCCGCTCGTGTGGGCCCTCGGGGCGTGCGCGCTGACGGCGGCCGTGGCGCTCGCGAAGCCGGCCGCGCCGCCCGCGCCTGCTCCGTCGGCCGGTGCGATCGCCGCGGGTCAGCGCGCGTTCGTCACCGTCGTCACCGTGCTCAAGTCGCCGCGCTGCGTGAACTGCCACCCCGCCGGCGATCGGCCGCTGCAGGGCGACGACGGCCATCCGCACGCGCAGAACATCTCGCGCCGGACCGTCGCGGCGGGCGTGCCGTGCAGCACGTGTCACCAGACGCGGAACTCCGAGGCGGTCGGCGTGCCGGGCGGGCCGCCAGGCGCGCCGAGCTGGGGCTTGCCGCCGGCGGACATGCCGATGGTGTTCCAGGGCAAGACGGCGACCGAGATCTGCGAGCAGATGAAGGATCCCGCGCGCAACCACGGCAAGTCGCTCGCCCAGCTGCTCGATCACGCGACGTCGGATCCGATCGTCCTGTGGGGCTGGGCGCCGGGCGGCACGCGCACGCTGCCGCCGATCTCGCACGACCAGTTCGCGGCGCTGTTCAAGACGTGGGTCGACGGCGGCGGCGCGTGCCCATAGCTGTGTGCAGCTAGTCGAGTAGCCAGCGCGGATGGCTACTCCGGCGATCCGCCGGGCGATCTGCCCCGCGATCTCGGCTAGTTGAGGCGGAACGGTTCGTGCTCTCGATGCGCAGCGATGCAGCTCCGCACGCTCTGGCTCGTCTCCGCGGTCCTCGGTGCCACCGCGGGCCTCACGGCCTGCGGCACGAGCGCGGATGACGGCGAACCGTTCTCCCCGCCCCTCGCGGTCTACGACCACCTGTTCCGCGGCGCCCCGACGAACGGCTCGCTGCCCGACATCGGCAAGGCCGACGCGGCGTACCCGGCGAAGTCGACCGAGCTCGTCGCGCGGCAGTCGCCGGTCAAGGACCAGCACCGCCGCGGCGTGTGCACGATCTTCACGACGACCGCGCTCATGGAGGCCCTCTACATCAAGGCCGGGATGGCGAACCCGGACTTCTCCGAGCAGTACCTGCAGTGGGCGGTCAAAGACCAGCTGATGAGCCTGCCCGACTCCGAGGGCTCGAACATCAGCGACAACATCGCGGCGATCCACGAGTTCGGCATCGTCACGTCGGAGCTCGACCCCTACAACGGGTCCCAGTGGACCGCGGCGAACGACGCGCAGTGCGTGCCCGATGGCAGCGAGACGCAGGCGCTGCCGAGCAAGTGCTGGACGCAGGGCGATCCGTCGGACGCGGCGAAGGCGGCGACGAAGTACTTCCTGCCCGCCGGCAAGTTCATCAACACGACGGACATCAAGGCGCACATCACGACGGAGAAGACGCCGGTCGGCGTCGGCATCGACTTCTTCTACCAGGCGTGGAACCACGGCGCGTCGACGCTGCCGATCGACCGCGCGGAGATGACGAAGGGCATCGTGCGCTACCCGAACGGCGCCGACGTCATCGAGAGCCACAAGCAGCGCGCCGGCCACGGCATCCTCGTCGTCGGCTGGGACGACGACATGGAGATCCAGGCGGTCGACGCGCAGGGCGCTCCGCTCGTCGGCGCGGATGGCAAGCCGGTGATGCAGAAGGGCTTCTACATCTTCAAGAACAGCTGGGGCACGAACATCTTTGGCGTCACGAACCCGAACGGCGCGGGCTACGGCTACATCGCCGAGAGGTACATCGAGGAGTACGGCACCGCGTACGTGACGGACGCGCCCACGCTCGACGGCAACGGCAGCGATACCGGCAGCGGCAGCGATCCCGGCAGCGGCAGCGGGTCCGGTTCGGGCTCCGACGCGACCTGCGAGTTCCTGTGCGCCGACTACAACTACACGGCCGGCCTCTGCACCCAGGGCTGGCAGTGCGACGCCGCCGGCTACTGCCTCGGCGAGAACGCGAGCTGCCCGTAGCGGTCGGGCGGCGCGCGCTTGCCCCGCGGCCGATTTGACCGCAAGACCCGGAGCGCGCCGGGCCACCCGAGGCGTCACAACAAGAGCATGCGCTCCCGTTCCAAGACGCTGTCCGCCCGCGCGGCGCGGCCCGCTCGCCGCGACGGCGCGGCCACCCTCCGCGATCCCCGCTGGCCACGCGTCGTCGCGCGCGACAAGGCCGTCGACGGCCAGTTCTGGTACTCGGTGGCGACGAGCGGCGTGTACTGCCGCCCGTCATGCCCGTCGCGCGCGGCGAACCCGAAAAACGTGGCGTTCCACGCCAGCGTCGGCGCGGCGCAGGCAGCCGGGTTCCGCGCGTGTCGGCGCTGCAACCCCGACGGGCTCTCGGTCGACGCCGAGAACGCCGCGCTGATCACGAAGGCGTGCCGGCTCATCGAGGAGGCCGACGAGGCGCCGGCGCTCGCCGTGATGGCGGACGCCGTCGACCTGAGCCCGTACTACTTCCATCGCCTGTTCAAGAAGACGACGGGCTTGACGCCCCGGGCGTACGCCGCGGCCCACCGCGCGGCGCGCGTGCGCGAGGGTCTCGGCTCGGCGGCGTCGGTCACCGAGGCCATCTACGCCGCCGGGTTCTCCTCCAGCAGCCGGTTCTACGAGGGCGCGACGGGCATGCTGGGAATGACCCCGACGCGCTACCGCGCGCGCGGCGCCGAGGAGCGGCTGACGTTCGCGGTCGGCGAGTGCTCGCTCGGGGCGATCCTCGTGGCGTCGAGCGCGAAGGGCGTCGCGGCGATCTCGCTCGGCGATGACCCGGACGCTCTCGTCCGCGAGCTGCAAGACCAGTTCGCCAACGCAGAGCTCGTCGGCGGCGACGCGAACTACGAGCGCCTGGTCGCGCGCGTCATCGGATTTGTCGAGTCGCCGCGCCGCGCGCTGGAGCTCCCGCTCGACGTCCGCGGGACCGCGTTCCAGCAGCGCGTGTGGCAGGCGCTGCGCGACGTCCCGGCCGGCACGACCGAGTCGTACACGAGCCTCGCGGCGCGGATCGGGTCGCCGAAGTCGGTGCGCGCCGTCGCCAGCGCCCTGGCGGCGAACAAGCTCGCGGTCGCGATCCCGTGTCACCGCGTGGTGCGTCACGACGGCTCGCTCTCGGGCTACCGGTGGGGCGTGGACCGCAAGCGCCGCCTGCTCGCGCGGGAGCGCTGTTGACGCCCTTCGCCAGGGGCACGACCGCGACCCGGCTCTGCATCGGCGGGCGGGGCGAGTATCGGGTGACCATGCGCCATGGCGTCCGCGCGCGGCGCGCCGGGCAGCGGCACACGCTCGGGGTGATCTTTCACGATGCGAGCTGAGCTGTTCGGCGAGGTCGAGCGGGTGCAGGCGCTCGGGCCGGGCGCGGTGCGGCTCGCGCAGTTCGCGCGCGCGGAGGTGAGCCCGCTGCTCGGAGCCATCGCGGAGATCGTGGCGGCGGCGCCGCTCCGGCACATGGCCACGCCCGGCGGGTACGCGATGTCGGTCGCGATGACGAACTGCGGGGCGCTCGGCTGGACGACGGATCGCCGCGGGTACCGGTACACGGCGACCGATCCGGTGAGCGGGCGCCCGTGGCCGGTGATGCCGCCGGTGTTCGCGGACCTCGCGGCGCGCGCGGCGGCGGCAGCGGGGTTCGAGTGGTTCGCGCCAGATGCGTGCCTGATCAATCGATATGCGCCGGGCGCGCGAATGTCGCTGCACCAGGATCGCAACGAGGCGGACTTCACGGCGCCGATCGTGTCCGTCTCGCTGGGCCTGCCCGCGACGTTCCTGTGGGGCGGCGCCGCGCGGGGGGAGCGCCCGACGAAGATCCGGCTCGCGAGCGGCGACGTCGTCGTCTGGGGCGGCCCCGCGCGCCTGGCGTTTCACGGCGTCGCGCCGCTCGCCGACGGGGTGCACGAGCTCGCGGGAGCCGCTCGATTCAACCTGACGTTTCGGCGCGCTCGTTGACTCGTGGCCTCATCGCGCCTCCGACGCACCCTCCTCCGGCGGCGGCCCGTATTGCAGCGGCCCGCTCTCCATCGGCCGCGCGTGCACGATGGCGTTGCGCGCCGCCGTGTCCTCCTCGACCGACGTCACGGCGCGGTTGATCTCCTCGACCAGCCCCCGCTTCCGCTTGTAGTTCATGTGCGGGACGTACGTCATGTGGTCGAGCGTCGCGACCGAGCGGATGAAGTCGTCGTGCTCGCGCATCTTCCGCTCCGTGATCGCACGGATATCGGACTGATCCTTGATGATGTACGGCGTCAGCACGATCAACAGGTTGGACTTCTTCTTGATCTTGCTCGAGTACTTGAACAGGTACCCCACGAGCGGGATGTCGCCGAGGACGGGCACCTTGGTCTGCGTGACGCTGTCGCGCTCCTGCACGAGCCCCTCGAGCACCACCGTCTGCTGGTCGTGCACGACGAGGCTCGACTCGAACTCCTGCGTCGTCCAGGTCGGCCCGAGGTCGGCCTGGTCGGGGCCGAGGTCCTTCGAGCTGTGCTTGATCTCGAGCAGCACGTTGTCGTCGGTCGAGATGTGGGGCGTGATGTCGAGGACGAGCTCGAGCTTCTCGCGGTCGATGTTCGTCGTGAGCGCCGTCGCGGTCGTCGTGCCCGCGAGCGACGGCAAGACGCCCTTCTTGTACGGGACGTCGATGCCGGACGACCAGTGGATCTTCTGGTTATCGAGCCCGATGAAGGACGGGGTCTTCTTCGTGTTCGAGTTCCCGTTCGTCATGAGCGCCTGGAACAGCACCGCGTACGACGGGATGCTCTGCCCGAGCAGCGACGTCGAAGCGGAGATCGGCGAGCCGACCAGCGCGCCGACGAGGCCCGTCGCGGTCGCGAGCGACGTCGCGATGCTCGTGGTGGTCACCGTCGAGAGCGTGCCGGTCTGCACGCCGCCGACGGCGAACGAGGTGCCGTTGCCCGTCGGGAGCGCGCCGGACGAGCTCGCGCCGGCCTCGAGATCCTTCGTCATGTCGATCTCGAGGATCTCCGTCTCGATGTAGACCTGCCGCCGCGGCTGATCGAGCTGCCGCACGACCTCGCGGATCGCCAGGAAGTCACGCCCGCTCGACATCACGATGACCGAGTTCGTCAGCTTGTCGCTCGTGACGTGCACCTGGCCCTCGAGCGCGACCGAGCCGCTCGCCGGATCGGCGACGCTGACCGGCGGTCCCGCCGCCCCGGCCGTGGTCGGCCCCGGCTTCTTCGCGCCCTGGATCGTGTCGTTCAGCGTCTTCGCCAGGTCCTCGGCGACGGCGCTGCTGAGCCGCAGCACGTGGATCGACGCGCCTCCGTCGATGTCGAGCGCGATGTCGAGGCGATCCACGAGCGCCTTCACGCGCGCGTACCCCGCCGGGCTCGCCGCCATCACGAGCGAGTTCGTGCGCTCGTCGACGAGGAGCTTCGACGGCACCGCCGCCGCCGCCCGCTGATCGGCCTCGCTCGTCGCGGCCGCCCCCGGCGCACCCTTCACCACGGGCGCGGGCGCGCGCCCGCCCGCCGCCGTCGCGATGCCGAGCATCCCGCCGATCTCCGTCGCGAGCTTCGTCGCGTCGGCGTGGACCACGGGGATCGTGTAGATGCCATCGCTCCCGCCCGCGACGTCGACGAGCTTCGCGATCGCCATCATGTCGCGGATGTGGCTCGCGTAGTCCGTCATGAGGAGAAGCGAGCCGACGAGCTGGACGTCTCCGATGTCGGACTTGAGCGCCGTGAACGCGGTCAAGAGCGTGTCACCCTGCGCGTACTGCGGGCGCAAGACGTAGCGCACGACCTGCTCGCCGCCGTCGGGGACGCCGCTCTTGTACAGCGGGACCGACGCGCGCTTGGCGGTCGCCGCCTCGACGACGAGCATCATGTTGCCGTCGGGCACGACCGTCAGCCCCACCGTGGCGAGCGCGCCGAGGAACACGCGGTACGCCTCCACCGCCGTCATCTTGTTCGGGACGATCACGGTGACCTTGCGCCCCGTCGAGACGATGCGCGGATCGAACGTGAAGTTCTTGCAGGTGAAGCCCATCACCCAGGTCACGAGGTCGCGCAGCTCGGTCTCCGGCTTGAACGTGACGGCGATCGGGACCGAGCCGTCGCGCCGATTGCAGCTGTAGAGCACCGCGTCCTCGACGGGCGTGGTCGCGTCCGGAAGCTCGCTGTGGTCGCCGCGGCGATCGGCGGCGGCGAGCCCCGGCGAGAGCAGCACGGCCACGAGGAGAGGGAGCGGAGCGATGCGAGCCGGCGACATGAGGAGGACCCTTAACAAGCCTCGGGCCAAGCGCCCCGGCGAGGCCAAGCGCCTGATGTCACTCGCGCCCGCGCCGGCGGGTCGGGGCGGATGGTGACTGGATGGCAGCCGCGCTCGCCCGCCGTGGGCCCGCGAGGCGCGCGCGATCCGCGTGCTACCGTGCACGGGTCGTGGCGCGGATCCTCCTGGTGCTGGCCCTGCTCCTGGCGTTCGGCCAGGCCAGCGGCATGCCCGTCCTCGGCGACACGTGCGGCGAGGACTGCCCGGACGGCAAGCAGTGCCCGCCGCTGTGCCCGACCTGCGCGTGCGCCAGCGCGTCTCTGCCGAGCGTCCCCGCGCCCGTCGCGGTCATGGCGTCACCCCTCGCGCCGGCGCCGCGCGTCCTCGTCTTCGCCGTGCCCGCCCCGTCCGGTCTGTCACCCGACCCGCGCGAGATCCTCCACGTGCCACGGTCGCTCACGGTCTGAGTCCACCCTCGGTTCGACCGTGATTCGTACGCCGCAGAGCGGGCTCTGCGGCGCGGAGGTCTGTCATGCCACTCCTGTCTCGCGCGGCGTTCGCTGCCGCGCTCCTCGGTTTTGCTCCTTCCGCGTTCGCGGAGCCGCTCGCGCTCGACCTCCCGGGGGCCCTCGCCCGCGCCCACCAGCTGTCGCCCGGCGCGGCGCGGGCGGGCGGGGCGCTGGCAGAAGCCGAGGGCGCGATCGTGGCCGCGGACGTCCTGTTCACGTCGAACCCCGAGGTGGAAGCGGGCGTCGGGCCACGCTTCGTGGCGCCGCGCCGGTACGACGTCGAAGCACGCGTCACGCAGGCGCTCGATCCCGGTCGTCGGGGCCCGCGCCGCGCCCTGGCCCGCGCCGAGCTCGACCGGACGCGCGCGCTGGGCGACGTCGGGCTCCGCGAGCTCGATCGCGAGGTCGCGACGGCGTTCTACGAGGCGATCTATACCGACCGCGCGCTGGAGCTGGCGACGAGCGCGGAGGACCTCGCCCGCCGGGCCGCCGACTTCGCGGATCGGAAGCGCCGCGCGGGCGACGCGACGGACCTCGACGCGAACCTCGCGCGCGCGGCGTCGGGTCGGGCCCGCGCGGCCACCCTCGCCGCGACCTCCGCGCGGTCCGCCGCGCTCGGCGAGCTCGCCGCGCGGATCGGCGCCGGCCCCGCCGATACGTTCGTCCTCCGCGGCGACCTCCACGTCGCGGCGCCCGATCCGGAGGCGCTCGTCACTGCCGCCGGCACGCGCGCCGACCTCCGCGAGCTCGCCGCCGCCCGCCGCGTCGCGAGCGCCGAGCACGCGGTCGCGACGGCCAACGCGCGGCCGGATCTCGGCGTCTGGCTCGGGTACATGCGCGAAGACGGCGACAGCATCGTGCTCGGCGGCGTGCGCCTGACGTTACCCGCCTGGGGCCACGGTGAGGGCGAGCACGCGATCGCGACAGCTCACCTCCGCGCCGCCGAGGCGACGGCCGCCGTCACCCGCCGCGCCGTGCTCGGCGAGCTGGGGGCGACGCACGCCGCGTACGCCGCCGCCCGCGATGCCGTCGCCCTCCTCGAGCGTGACGTCCTGCCCGCGCTCGACGACAGCGAGAAGCTGCTCGGCAAGAGCGTCGACGCCGGCCAGCTCGCCATCAGCGAGTACCTCGTCGCGCGGCAGCAGATCCTCGACGGGAGGCGCGAGTACCTGGACCGCCTCCTCGCGCTCGCGCGCGCCGCCACGGCCGTCCGCTACCAGGCCGGGGTCGCGCAATGAGGCGGCACCTCGCGCTGGTGTTCCTGGGGGCGACCGCGTGCCGCGGCGGAGCCGACCTGGATCACGACCACGCCGCCCCCGAGGCCGTCGAGCTCGCGTCCGGCAGCGGCTCGAGCGCCGGCGTCTCGCTCGTCCGTATCGAGCCCGAGATGCTGCGCGATCTCCGCGTCACCATCGACAAGGTGACCTTGCACGCCGCGGGCGAGCGCGTGTCCGCGGTCGGCGAGGTCCACGTGAACGAGGACGCCTATGCCGAGGTCGCGACGCCCGTCGCCGCGCGGGTCGCGAAGGTCCTCGCGAAGCCGGGGGACGTCGTCGCGATCGGCCAGGCGCTCGCCGAGCTGCGCAGCCCCGACCTCGGCCAGGCGCGCGCGGAGGCGGACGCGGCCCGCGCTCACCTCGGCGTCGCCACCCAGGCCGCCGAGCGCAAGCGCGGCCTCGCCGCCGATCACCTGGTCCCCGACCGCGAGCGGATCGAGGCCGACGCCGCCGCGACCGAAGCCGAGGCCGCCTACAAGGTCGCGACATCCGCGCTCCGCAAGTACGGCGCGGCGGACGGCGACACCGGCATCGTGCTCCGCTCCCCGGTGGCGGGCACCGTCATCGACCGCGATCTCGTGGTCGGCCAGCTCGTCGAGCCCAGCAAGACCTTGTTCAAGGTGGGCGACCTCTCCACGCTCTGGCTCGTGGCGCACGTGTTCGAACGCGACGCCGTCCGCGTCCCGAGCGCCGGCACGGCGACCGCCAGCTTCGCCGCGCTGCCGGGCAAGACGCGCGAGGCCCGCATCCAGTGGATCGGTCGCGAGGTCGATCCCACCTCGCGCACGATCGCGATTCGCTTCGATGTCGACAACGCCGACGGCGTCCTGCGCCCGGGGATGACGGCGAGCGTGTCCGTTCCTCTCGGCGACGCGGCCGATCAGGCGCTGTGCGTGCCGACCGCGGCCGTCCAGCGGATCGGCGGCGGCTGGGCGGTGTTCGTGCCGGCGGGGGTCGGCCAGTTCGCGGTGCGCCCGATCGGACGGGGGCGTGACCTCGGCGGCGGCGTCGAGGTGATGTCCGGCCTCCGGGCCGGCGAGGACGTCGTCGTCGGAGGCGCCTTCCTGCTCAAGGCCGAAGCGGACAAGGCCGGCGGCGGCGGCGCGGGAGAGGACTGATCGATGATCGGCAGCCTCATCACCGCGAGCTTCCGGAAGCCCGTCGTCGCCTTCGTACTCGCGCTCGCGGGCGCCATCCTCGGGGCCGCGTGGATGCGCGAGCTCCCGCGCGATGTCTTCCCTGACCTGTCCGCGCCGACCTTCAACATCATCGTGCAGAACGCGGCGATGAGCGCCGACGAGCTCGAGATGCGCGTCGCGATCCCGTTCGAGACCGCGCTCTCCGGACTGCCAGACGTGCGGCGGGTACGCTCGACCTCCACCCTGGGCGTCGTGCAGGTCACGATCGAGTTCTTGCCCGACGCCGACTACGCGAAGTCGCGGCAATTCGTCGTCGAGCGCCTCGGCCAGGTCGAGGTCCCGCCGGGCACCGATCCGCCGCTCCTGTCCGGCGTCACCGGCCGCCTCAACGAGATCTTCGAGCTCACGATCGAGGCGGATCCCGGCGCCGCGGATCTGATGACGCTGCGCGACCTCGCCGAGAACGAGGTCAAGAACCGGCTCCTCGCGGTCCCCGGCGTGGGCGCCGTCGAGCGGCTCGGCGGGTACCTCCGCGAGTACCAGATCCAGATGGATCCCGAGCGCATGGCCGCGCGCGGCGTGTCCCTCGGCGACGTCATGCACGCGGCGAAGGGGGCCAACGTCAGCGCGGCCGGCGGCTTCGTCACCGAGGCGCAGATGGAGTGGACGGTGCACGCGGCCGGACGCGCCCAGACCGTCGAGGAGCTGCGCGCGACGGTCGTGGCCATCCGCGGCACTACCCCGGTCCTGCTCGGCGACGTGGCGGACGTGCGCGAGGCCGCCGCCGTCCGTCGGGGCATCGCCCACCGGCTCGCGGGCGAGGTCGTCAGCTGCCGGATCGTCGAGCAGTTCGGGGCGGACACCGTGAAGGTCGCGGCGGGGATCCGCGATGCCATCGCCGATCTCCACGGCAGCCTCCCGACGGGCGTGCAGATCCGGATCGTCTACGACCAGTCGCAGCTGGTGGAGGCGTCGCTCGGCGGCGTCTCGCGCGCCGTGCTGATCGGCGGAGGGCTCGTCGCCCTCGTGCTGTTCGCGTTGCTCGGCAACGTCCGCGCCGCGCTGATCGTCACGCTGACGCTCCCGACGTCGCTCGCGCTCTCCGGCGTGCTGATGCGCGTCGCCGGGATCGGCATCAACACGATGACGCTCGGCGGGCTCGCGATCGCGGTCGGCCTGCTGGTGGACTCGTCGATCATCGTGGTGGAGAACGTCCTCCATCGCATCACGGAGCGCCGCGACGGCGACCGGCGCGGCGTGGCCCTCGCCGCTGCCGTGGAGGTGGGGCGCCCCATCGCGTTCGCGACGGCCGTCGTGATCGCCGTGTTCATCCCGCTGTTCTCGATGTCGGGGATCGAGGGCCGGATGTACAAGCCGCTCGCGGGCGCCGTCATCGCGGCCGTCCTCGCCGCGCTCGCGCTCTCGCTCGCCCTGGTCCCGCTGCTCGCGGCGTACGGGCTACGCCCACACCCGGCCGGCAAGCCTGACGATGTCTGGCTCGTGCGCCAGCTCAAGCGCGCGTACCGCCCCGTCCTCGATGTCGCGCTGCGCCGCACCGGTCGCGTCGCCCTCGTGACGCTCGCGATCACCGCGCCCGCGCTGTGGGCCGCGACGCGCATCGGCTCGGACTTCGTGCCGCCGCTCGACGAGGGCGCGATCCTGATGCAAACGTTCCTCCCGCCCGAGGCCTCGCTCGACGAGGTCAACCGGCTCAACCATCGCGTCGAGGACGTGCTCCGCACGTTCCCGGAGGTCGAGGACGTGGTCCGGCGCACCGGGCGCGCCGAGCGGACCGAGGACCCGATGCCGCATACGGTCTCCGACGTGCTGATCCTGCTCCGGCCGGAGCGGCCGCACGGCAAGACCCTGACCGATCACATGCGCCGCGCGGTGGAGAAGGTCCCCGGGGTCTCCGCGCTGTTCACGACCCCGCTCGGGATGCGGATCGACGAGGGGCTCGGGGGCACGCCGGCGGATCTCTCGGTGCGCGTGTTCGGGCCAGACCCGCAGCAGCTCTCGGACCTGGCGGACGCGGCGGCCACGCTGATGCGCGGCGTGCGCGGGATCGAGGACGTACGGCCCGAGTCGCTCGTCGGGTTACCCCAGCTCACCGTGCAGGTCGATCGCGAGGCCGCCGCGCGCGTCGGGCTCACCCCGGGCGATGTCATCGAGGCGGTGCAGACCGGCCTCGCCGGCCAAGCGGTGTCGCAGATCTGGGTCGGGCAGCGCCGCTACGAGCTGGTGGTCAAGCTCGCGCCGGAGTTCCGCAGCGACGCGGCGACCCTCGCCTCGCTGATGGTCGACGGCCACGACGGATCGCGGATTCCGCTCGGCAAGCTGGCGACGATCGCGCCGACCTTCGGGCTCGGCACGATCAAGCGCGAGGCCGGCAGCCGCCGGATCGCGATCGAGGCGACGGTCTCGGGCCGCGACCTCGGGTCCACCGCGGCCGAGGTGCGAAAGCGGCTGGCCCCTCTCGCGCTGCCGCCGGGCTACTTCCTCGAACTCGGCGGCAAGGTCGAGAGCCAGGCCCGCGCGCAGCAGGCGCTGATCGTGGCCGTCGTGGTCGCCCTCGTCGCCGTGTTCCTGCTCCTCTACATCGCGCTTGGCTCGCTCGCGGAGACGGTCGTGATCCTGGCCACGCTACCGAGCGCGTTCGTCGGCGGGATCGTGGCGTTGCTGCTGGCCCACGAGAGCTGGAGCGTCTCCTCGCTCGTCGGGCTCATCGGCCTGTTCGGCATCGCCGTGCAGAACGGCCTCGTGCTCGTGACCCAGACCCGCGGCCTCCTGGGGGCCGGGGCGCCGTTCACCGACGCGCTACGCGAAGCGTGCATCGGCCGGGTCCGGCCCAAGGTGATGACGGCCGCGACGGCGATCCTCGGGCTGCTTCCGCTGCTCGTGCTCCGGCTCCACGGGACAGAGATCGAGCGGCCCCTGGCCATCGTGATGGTGGGCGGCCTCGTGACCTCGACGATCTTTACGCTCCTCGCCTTGCCGACCTTCTATCAAGCGGTCCACAACGTGGGGATGCGTTGGGCAGCTCGGAAGGGACGCGGATGAGCGCCCCTCCGCACGACCACGACCACGCCGGGCACGACCACGCCGGGCACGACCACGCCGGGCACGACCACGCCGGGCACGACCACGCCGGGCACGACCACGCCGGGCACGACCACGACCACGGCGGCCATCACCACGCCCCGCCCGACCGCATGACGCGCGCGTTTCTCGTCGGCATGATCCTGAATGTCGCGTTCGTCGTCGTCGGCGTCATCGCCGGCCTCCGCGCGGGCTCCACTGCCCTCCTCGCCGACGCCGCCCACAACCTGGGCGACGTCCTCGGCCTCGGCATGGCCTGGGGCGCCACGGTCCTCGCGAAGCGCGCGCGCAGCGCCCGGCGCACCTATGGCCTCCGCCGCACCACGATCCTCGCGGCCCTCGGCAACGGCGGCCTCGTGCTGTTCGCGATCGGCGGCGTCGGCTGGGAGGCCGTCCAGCGCATCGGCTCCGCGCCCGCGGTCGACGGCGGCACCGTGGCGCTCGTCGCCGGGCTCGGCGTGGTCCTGAACGGGCTGTCCGCGCTCTTGTTCGCGCGCGGCCGCGAGGGCGACGTCAACATCCGCGGAGCGTTCCTGCACCTCGTCGCGGATGCCGTCGTGTCGGCCGCGGTCGTCGTGTCCGGGCTCGTCGTGTGGCGCACCGGGCTCGCGTGGGTCGATCCCGCCATGAGCCTCGTCGTGTCCGTCGTGATCCTGCACGGCACCTGGAAGCTCCTCCGCGAGGCGCTGAACCTGATCCTCGACGCGGTCCCCGACCACATCGACGCCGTCGCCGTGCAGGCGTACCTCGCCGCGCTGCCGAACGTGGTCGGCGTCCACGACCTGCACATCTGGTCGACCAGCACCACGGAGACCGCGATGACGGCGCACCTCGTCGCGCCGTGGGAGAAGTGCTCGCCGCGGATGATCGCGGACCTCTCGGCCGAGATGAAGCGGCGCTTCAAGATCGGCCACGTCACCGTGCAGATCGAGCCCACCGCCGTCGGCGACGACTGCGGTCAGGCCGCCGCGGGCGCGCTGCGGTAGCGGCCTACGCGCGGACGGTCGCGGTCGCGGTCGGCAGCGCCGGCTGATCCATCGACGCGATGTTGTGCGGCTTGCGGAACGCGGAGAGCATCACGAGCGGATACGCGGCGTACATCGCGATGCCGATGAGCGCGCTGAACTTCATGATGCCGCCCATCGGCAGCGACTCGAGGCCACCGTGCGAGATCGACGCGATGAAGCGGTCGAGCGCCGGCATCACGACCACGAACTGCACGATCGCGTTGAGGACGAGGTAGACGAGGCCGGCGAGGCTCCACTTCACCGTCGCGCCCACGGCCCAGCGCAAGTACTTGCGCTGCGCGTTGCCGATGAAGATGAGGATGACCGACATCAGCAACATCACGGCGCTCTGCGCGACCGCAACCGTGTGCGTCTGCGCCATGTAGACGTCGAAGTACTCCTTCTGGCTCGCGGTCGTCTGCATCATGCCGCCGAACTGAGAACCGGCGACGAGGCCAAAGAACGACATCACGGCCACGATGCCGCCGAAGATCATCGACAGGAGCCCGAGCGTGCGGGGCGTCCCGGAGCGGTACTGCTGCTGCTGCATGCCGTAGCCGGCCATGTATGCGGGGTTCATGCCTCCTGGGTAGGACAAACCGGAGCCGGACACAACGAACTTCTTCGGTCACCCACGTCACCCCGCGCCGGCATCGCCCGGCAGGGCCGCGCGGAGCCGGTACCCGAACCCCCGTACGGTCTCGATGACCACGGCCCTCACGCCGATCTTGCTGCGCAGGTGAGCGATGTGGACGTTGACCAGGTTCGTGCCGGTCTCGAAGTCGTACCCGAAGACCTGCTTCATGATCTCGCGCCGGCTGATCGCCTCGCCGTTGCGTCGCAGAAAGAACCCGAGCAGCGCGTGCTCGCGCGGCGACAGCACCACGTTCTCGCCCCCGATCGAGACGCCCAGATCGTCGTCGCGAAACACGAGCCCGTTGCAGCCACGCGGCGCCCACCGCGGTCCCGCGGCGCGCCGCATCAGCGCGCGGAGCCGCGCCAGGAGCTCGGCGTAGACGTAGGGCTTGCCGATGAAGTCATCCGCGCCGCTGTCGAACGCGCGGACGCGGTCGCCGACGTTGTCGCGCGCGGTGAGGATCAGGATCGGGACGTGGATCCCGCGATCCCGCGCGCCGCTGACCACGGAGAGCCCGTCCATGTCGGGGAGGCCCAGATCGAGCACGACGACATCGATGTCCTTGCGCTCGAGCCGGCGGAGGGCCGCGCCGCCCGTCGCGACGACCTCGACCTGATAGCCATCCTCGCGCAGGCCCGCGGCGAGCGCGCTCGAGAGGTGAGGGTTGTCCTGGACGACGAGCACCGGCATCGGGGGGAGGTCAATCGTTGCAGGTTGCATCCAGCGCTCCCCCGTGAAGGGCGCCCGCCGCGGCGCGGATCCGGTCGAGCATCGGCGCGGGCGCGAGCTCCTTGCGAACGTGGAGCAGCGGCGTCCGGTTCGCGCGCAGGAAGACCACGCCCGGCAAGCTCAGGGTGTCGTAGCGCGCCTTGAGCGCCTCGTTCGCATCGTTGTCCGTCGAGACGTCCAGCTTGAGCGGGATGAAGTCGGCGAGCACGGCCTCCGAGATCGCCGCGTCGCCGAACGTCTTCTCGAGCTCGCGGCACGGCCCGCACCAGCTGGCCGCGAAGTCGACCATCACGCCCTTGCCCTGCGCCCGCGCGGCGTCGAAGGCCCGCGTCTCGTCGCCGTAGATCCACGGCAGGCGCTGGGTCGGCGCGTCGTGCCAGAGCCACAGTCCGGACGCGCCGCCGACGACGAGCGCGATGCCGATCGCCTTCCGGACGCGCTGTCCCGCGGGCCCGTGAAACGACAGCTGCACCGCGCCGAGGGCGAGGCCGATGGCGATCGCGCCGAGCATGACCGCCGCGAACCACGTGTCGGCCGAGGCGAGGTCCTTGATCTGCGGCACCAGCGGCTGCAGGAAATAGACGCCGGCGAACAGCAGCAGCATGCCGCCGATCGACTTCATCGCGTCCATCCACGCGCCGCTCTTGGGCAGGGCCATCGCGAACGCGGCGAGGGCCCAGAACAGGACCCCCATGCCGAGCGCGTACACGAACAGGAGCGAGCCGCCGCCGACGACGTTGTGGCTGGTCGCCACGAACGTCAACAGGCCGAGCAGGAACGGCCCCGTGCACGGCGCGGCGATCAGCCCCCCGACCAGGCCCATCGCGAACGCGCCGCCGAAGCCTTTCCCGCCGATCTGGTTCAGGCGCAGCTGGACGCTGCTCGGCAGCTGGAGGTCGAACGCGCCGAAGAGCGATGCGGCGAGCGCCGCGAACAGGAGGACGATCGGGACCACGATGTACGGGGAGCCGAGCTGCGTGCCGAAGCTCCCGGTCTTGCCGAGGAGCGCGACGGTCACGCCCAGGGCCGCGTACGTGATGCCCATCCCGATGATGTAGACGGTCGCGAGCAGCAGCGCGCGCTTCTTCGTGACGTCCGCGCCCCGCGCGCCGAAGATCGCGAGCGTGATCGGGATCATCGGGTAAACGCACGGCGTCAGCGAGGTGAGGAAGCCGAACCCGAACGACGCGAGGTACATCCACGCCCAGCCGCGTTGCTCGTACTCGCTGAACGCGTTGCAGTCGCCGCCCGCCGCGAACGCGACGTGGGGGACGAGGAGAATGACGCTCACCACGAGCAGGACCGAGAGAGATGTACGGCGCACCGCTACGTAGTGCCCGCGTGGAGGAGAATCGGCTCACGCCGACGGTCACCAGGTCATGCCGAGGGCCGCGACCGCGAACGGGCCGTCGAGGTGCTCGAGGTACGGAGACTCGACGATCAACCCGTCGGCCGCGCCGAGATCGATATCGGCGAGCCAGTTCCAGCCCGCGACCCGGCGGCGGATCTCGAACCCGACGGTCAGGTCGCCGTAGCCCGCGTAGACGCTGTGATCCATGAACCGCTCGTCGTCGGACCGAAACGACGCGCCCGCGAACCCGCCCTCGGCGCGCGCGACGAGGCACACCGAGGTCTGGCCCCGCGAGCACGCGAGCGTGCGCGCGAGCGTGAGGGCGAGGATGTACGGTCGCCCGGACTCGCGCCGGCCATCACCGAGCGCCGCGACGAGCCCGACGCGCGCCACGCCCTCGTCGAGATCGGCGGCGAGCGTCACCATCGGGTCGGCATCGCCGGCCACGAGCCGCATGCCGCCGCGGAGGGTCACGCCCACCGGCCGCACCGGCGCCCGGACCGGCCCGACGCGCGCCGGCGGGGCGTCCTCCGGATCGCTGGATGGCTGCGGGATCATGGCCGGCTCGGGTGCCGCCGCCTCGATATCGACGAGCTCGGCGATGGCCAGCGCGACGAGCTTCACGCGCAAGGCCGGCGGCTCCTCGCTCAGGTCGAGGTCGCGCGCGACGGGCCCACCGGCGCCCTCCGGCGCGAGCTGGACCCGCGCGTGGATGCCGTCCGCGCACACGATGGCCACGCTCGCCGCGCCGACGCGCCGCGCGACCTCGGGATCGAGATCGAGCTCGCGGCGGACGGCCAGATCGAGCGCGGCCGGATCGAGGCTCGCGCACCGCTCGGCGTGGAGCTGGAGGTGATCGGCGCGCGCTCGGCCGCCGGTCAACACCACGAGCGCGAGCGCGACGGCAGCGGCCCGGGCGCTCATGGCGTCTCGAGGAGCGCGCGGACCGCGGCGAGCCGCCGACCCTGCGGATACGCGGTGGCGTACGCGGCGAACGCGGCCGCCGCGCGGTCCGGTCGATGCGCGCGGGCCCAGGCCTCGACGCTCCGGGCGTGCGCGTCCTCGAGCAGGCTACGCGGGTTTCCCCGCGCGACAACCTCGTCGAACGCGGCGGCAGCGCGCTCGGGTTGGCCGAGCGCGTCGAGGTACAGGCGGCCGAGGGTGAACGAGACCAGACCGGCGGCGGGGTCGCCGGGCCGGGTGCGGACGCCCTCCAGCAACGCGGCGGCCCCCGCCGGATCGCCCGCGCTGCTGAGTCGGTCCGCGGCCGCGACGGCGTCCGCCAGCGGCATGACGGCGGGCGGGGCGGCCGCGCCG
>JANXOM010000153.1 GCA_025353585.1 Deltaproteobacteria bacterium | reverse complement strand
CGTCGGGCGCCGGCAAGACCGCTCTGGTGGACGCGGCCTGCGCGGCCACCCGCACGCCGGTGTGGCGCGGCCGGTGTCACGACCGCGAGCGCGTCCCGTACCGCGCGTTCGACGCGATCGTCGATGACCTCGCGACCAAGCTCAGCGCAGATCCGGCGCGCGCCGTCCGCCTCGATCACGTCGCGGCCCTCGCGCGCGTCTTCCCGGCGATCGCCGACGTGCTCGACCCCGAAGCGTTCATGGCACCGCCGGCGGGTGACCTGCGCGTCGAGCGCGAGCGGGCCCAGCTCGCCCTCGTACAGCTGTTCCGCGAGCTCGCGCCCGGCGAAGGCACGCTCGCCGTGGTCATCGATGACCTCCAGTGGGCCGACGACGCCAGCCTCGAGCTGCTCGTGTTGCTCGTGGAGCGCGTCGCGCGCCCGCTCCTCGTCATCGCGTCGTGGACGAGCGGCGATGCGGACGAGGGCCTGCGCGCCCTGCTCGCGCGGCTCGGCGCGGGCGCGGCCGAGAAGATCGACGTGCCCGCCCTCGGCGAGGCCGATGTCACCGCGCTCCTCTCCGAGCTCGCCCCGCGCGCCCCGACGACGCGCCTCGCCACCGCCGCGCGGCTCGCCGCCGGCAGCCCGTACCTCGCGCAGCTCATCGGCCGCGAGCTCGCCGAGCGGGCGGAGACCGACATCGACGACGCCGCCGGCGCGGAGGCCCGGCGCCTCGATCGCCTCTCGCCCGCCGAGCGCGCCGTCGCGGAGATCGCCGCGCTGGCCGATGGCTCGACGACGTTCGACGAGCTGCGCGCGCTGACCGCGCTGCCGTCCGTCCAGCTGTCGTCGGCGCTGCGCGGGCTCGAGGACGAGCACGTGGTCCGGGCCACCCCGTCCGCCAGCGGCGATCCCGTCTACGTCTTCTATCACCAGCGGCTCCGCGACGCCGCGCACGCCGCCGTGGCGCCCGAGGCCCGCCGCGCGCTGCACGCGCGCTTCGCCGAGCACCTCGAGGCGAGTACGCCGGGGCGGACCGACGCCCTCGCGTACCACTGGGAGCACGCGGGCGAGCGGATGCGCGCCGCGCGCTGGGCGATCGCCGCCGCCGACACCGCGCGGGCCCAGCTCGCGTGGGACGTCGCCGCCGCCGGGTACGCGCGCGCCCTCACGCTCGGCGCGATGCCGATGTACCGCGCCCAGCTCGCCGAGTGCCTCTTCCTCGCCGGCAAGCTCGCCGATGCCGCGCGCGAGTTCCTCGCCATCGCCGGCGCGGGGGACGGGGGCGACCGCTGGCGCGTCCGCGCGGCCGAGGCGTTCATCAAGCTCGGCGAGATCGACCGCGGCCTCGCGATCCTCGACCCCGTCCTCGCGCGCCACGGCCAGCCACGCGCCGCCGGTCGCGCCGGCTCCATCCTCCGCGCCGCCGGCGTGGCCGCCCGCTGGATCGGCCCCGGTCGCCTGCGGCCACTCGCACCCGACGCCGTCCTCGCCTCCGCCCATTCGGTGCTCGCGAAGTTCATGTCGACGCCGTACCCCGTCGAGGCGCTCGAGTACGTGCTGCGCGATGCGCGCGACGCCGCGAGCCGCGGCGACACCGCGGGCGCGAGCACGGGCATGGCGATGATCGCCGCGTACGTGGCCGCCGGCTCGCTCGGCCGGTTTGGCGACCGCGCGATCGCCTCCGCCGAGCGCCTCGCCGCCGACAGCGGCGTGCCCTACCCCGCGATGGTCACCGCCGGGTGCGCGGGGATCGTCGCGATGCTGCGCGGCGACTGGATCGGCATGCGCGCGCAGCACCAGGCCGGCGAGAAGATCTGCCGCGCCCTGGGGCTCGAGCGGTCGTGGGAGGCGTCGTTCCTGCGCAGCTACTGGGCGCTCGGCGAGCTCTACGCGGGCCAGCCGGCGCGCGCGGTGGCCATGCTCGGAGAGCTCGACCACACGAGCGACGACCTCATCTCGCGAGCACTCCTGGGCTCGTATCGCGGGCGCGCGTTGCTCGTCGCCGGCGATGTCGCAGGCGCCACGGCGCTCGAGGCGGAGATCCGCCGCGCTCCCGCCGCACGCCATGGCATGGCCTCGGTCTATCGCCAGATCCTCGCGATCGAGCTCTCGCTCGCCGGCCGCGACTGGGTCTACGCCGCGGCGCTCGTGCGCGGCCTCGCCGCCTCCGCGCGCGCGCAGTGGCTCTCCGCGATGCCCGCCGTCGCCGCGATGGTCGACGTCCTCGAGGCGACGGCCGCTCTCGGGCTCGCCGCCACCGAGCCGCGCTCGGCCGCGCACGCGCGCACCGTCGCGCGCCGCCTGCATCGCCGCGGCCGCGCCTCGTTCTACGCGCCGACCGCGCTCCGGCTCTGGGGCCAGGCCGAGCGCCTCCTCGGACACGCGACCGAGGCGACCGCGCTCCTCGAGCGCGCCTCCGTCGAGGCGACCCGCCGCGGCGGCGCCATCGATCAGCTCGCCACGGCCGCCCTCCTCGGCCGGATCGACGCGCGCGATCTCGGGCCGCTGGCCGACGCCGTCGCCTGGAACACGGGGGGCGTGATTTCCCCGATATAGTCAGCCCATGGCGAAGGTGATCGTGATCGGTGGCGGCGTGGGGGGGCTCACGGCGGCGCACGAGCTGGCGGACCGCGGCTTCGAGGTGCACGTCTACGACACGCGGCCCGCGTGGGGCGGCAAGGCGCGCTCCCAGATGGTGACCGGCACCGGCACCAACGGGCGCAAGGATCTGCCCGGCGAGCACGGCTTCCGGTTCTATCCGCGGTTCTACAAGCACGTCGTCGACACGATGGCGCGCATCCCCTCGCCGTACGGCGCGAACGTCGACTCGCACCTGCAGGCGACCACCGAGGCCGCGATCGCGATGATCGATGACAACGGCTGGTACCGCTTCGACCGCAAGAAGCTCGACACGCCGTACCAGCTCGTCGATGTCCTCGAGATCTTCTTTCAGGATCTCCACTTCGACGCCGAGGACGCCGCGATCTTCGGCGCGCGCTTCCTGCAGTTCGCCACCTCGTGTGACGAGCGGCGCCTCGCCGAGTACGAGGATCTGTCGTGGTGGCAGTACCTCGACGCCGCGCATTGCTCCGCGAGCTTCCAGCGGATCCTCAAGAGCATCCCGCGCATGATGGTCGCGATGGATCCGCAGACCGGCTCCGCGCGCACGATCGGCTCGACGTCGATCCAGATCATGATGGACTTCGCGGTCACGGGCTCGCACAACGACCGCACGATGGGCGGGCCCACCACGATGATGTGGATCGACCCGTGGACGGCGTACCTGACGAGCAAGGGCGTCACGTTCCACCCGAGCGCGGAGGTCGCGTCGCTCGACGTCGCGGCCGGCGCCATCAGCGGCATCCAGCTCGGCGGCGGCGGCAGCGCGACCGCCGACTACTACGTGCTCGCGGTGCCGATCGACGCCGCCATCGGCATGATCTCCCCCGCGCTCGCCGCGCTCGATCCGCAGCTCGCCACGCTCGCCGAGCAGTCAGCCGCGAGCCTCGTCGACTGGATGACGGGCATCCAGTACTTCCTCTACGAGGACGTCGCGATCGTCCGCGGCCACGTGTTCTACCCGGACTCGCCGTGGGCGCTGACGTCGATCTCGCAGCCCCAGTTCTGGCGCGGCCTCGGTCTCTTCCGCAAGACGTTCGGCGACGGCGAGGTCGGCGGCGTCCTCTCCGTCGATATCTCGGAGTGGGACGTGCCCGGCGTGCTGCTCGGCAAGCCGGCGAAGCAGTGCACGCGGCAGGAGATCGCCGACGAGGTCTGGCACCAGCTCAAGCAGGCCATCAACGACCCCGACGACCAGACGCTGACCGACGAGCTGTTGAAGTCGTGGCACCTCGACGAGGACATCGACTACTCCGGGGGCCTCCCGCCGGTGAACCACTCGCGGCTGCTCGTCCATCCGCCAGGGTCGTGGAATATCCGGCCCGACGCGGGCACGGCCGTCCCGAACCTCGTCCTCGCCGCGGACTACGTGCGGACGTACACGAACATCGCGACGATGGAGGGCGCGAACGAGGGCGGGCGCCGCGCCGCGAACGCGATCCTCGACCGCGTCGGCTACGCGGCGGGAGACCGCGCCGCGCTCTGGCCGCTCGTCGAGCCGGCGGAGCTCGATCGCGCCCGGCGCTTCGACAAGTGGCTGTTCGACCACGGCCACCGCCACCTGTTCGAGGTCCTCGGCGTCCGGCAGTTCGTGCGCGCCGCCGACATGCTCCGCAAGCTCGACGGCATCCTCGGCATCACGACGCTCGACGCGGTGTTCGACAAGCTGAAGGTGACCTCGCTCATCAAGGCGATCCTCGAGAAGCTCGGGATCCCGCAGGGGGCTTGAACCCGGTCAGCGCGGGATCGCCCGCCGACCGCGCGGGACGCCGCGGGTGAGCGTCCGCTGGAGCAGGACGAACTCGTTGAGCGCGTCGCGGAGCGCGGCGTACGCGCGAATGGCGCGGCTGCGCACCGACTCCGGCCACTCCGCGTAGAAGCGCGGGTGATGGACGGCGGCGAGGTCGACGAACGCCACGCACGCATCTGCGATGGACGAATCGGATCGAATTCCGAGGAGCACCGCCGGGGCGAGGCCCAGGCGCTTCTCCAGCTCGCGCAGCTCGTTCAGCATGGGGCTCGTCATGTACTCGGCCTCAAAACGTGTAAATGAAGGAGGCCTTCAAGAGCGTGTCGAGCTTTTCGGCCTCCGGCACGAAGCCCGGCGCCAGGGGCTTCACGTCGAGCGCGTTCGGGCGATTGTCGTAGCGCACGTCGAACGCGGTCTGGATCGCGAGCGCCTTGCCGAGCTTCGCGGTGACCGCCACGTGGCCGTGGAGGCGCGTGTCCATGAACGCCGAGCCGTCGGCACCCGTGACGAGCGTCTCGTGGTTCAGGTTCGTGAGCGCCTCGAGCGAGGCCTCGGTCGCGACGCCCTCGCTGACCGTGCTCTTGATCCCGACGAAGCCGCGCACCGAGTGGATCGAGAGGCGCGAGTCGTCGACGTGGCTCTCGTGCGAGTAGTCGTAGCCGAGCTCGGCGACGGCCTCGGTCGTCTTCGTTTTGTAGAGCTGGCGGCTGTAGCCCGCCTGCGCGCCGAGCACCGCGGTGTTGCCCGCGGGGAGGTCGCGGCCGGCGAGGGCCGCCGCGTAGAGCGAATTCGACGTCGTCAGGTAGCGGTCGTAGCGCGCCTTCGCGCCGAGCGTCTCCGCGGTGACCGCGCTGACGTTCGTGATCTCGCCGTTGTTGTCGATGAGGCCGTTGCCGTTCTTGTCGTTCAGGACGTGCGTCGTGCTCGAGGCGTACACGCCGGCCGCGTCCAGGGAGAGCTTGTTGCTGCCCTGCTTGCGCGACGCGTGCAGGCCGGCGCTGAGCGAGGTGGTGTCGGCGTTCCCGGTCGTCAGCACGAGGCCGCCTTCGGCCGCGGCGGTCCAGATGGCGGCATCCGGATCGACGACCTTCGCGTCCTTGGCCTCCGGCGGCGCGCTGTAGACGAACTTCGGATCGTCGGCGAACGCCGGCGTCGCGGTGGCGGTTGTCACGGCGAGGACGGCGAGGATGCGCTTGGTGCGGGTCACGCGCCCATCCTGGCCGCGGGCGGGCCCCGGCGCAGCTCGCGGGGGGCGTGCGCAGGGGTTG
>JANXOM010000143.1 GCA_025353585.1 Deltaproteobacteria bacterium | reverse complement strand
CGATCGTGGACTTCGCGATCCAGTCGAAGGGCAGCTCGATGCGCGCGGGCCTCGACACGTGGCATCAGAAGGCCGAAGGCATGGCCGCGATCGACTACGGCTTCCACATGATCATGACCGAGGCGAACGCGGAGACGCTCGCCGAGATGGCGACGCTAATCGGCGAGGGCGTGACGTCGTTCAAGATGTTCATGGCCTACCCGGGCGTGTTCCTCGTCGACGACCAGCAGATCTTTCGCGCGATGCTGCGCGCGGGCGAGCTCGGCGCGCTCATCACGATGCACGCGGAGATCGGGCTGCCGATCGACGTGCTCGTGCAGCGCGCGCTCAGCGAGGGCCACACGGCGCCGATCTATCACGCGCTGACGCGGCCGGAAGCGGCGGAGTCGACGGGCACCGAGCGCGCGATCGCGCTGGCGGAGATGGCGCAGGTCCCCGTGTACATGGTGCACCTCTCGGCGCAGCGGGCGCTCGAGCGGGTGCGCGAGGCGCGCGACCGCGGGCAGCCGGTGTTCGCGGAGACGTGCCCGCAGTACCTGTTCCTGTCCGAGGATGACCTGCGCGGCGATGTGGGGAACGAGTGGAAGGGCGCGGGCTACGTGGCGACGCCGCCGCTCCGCCCGAAGCACCACCACGATCACCTGTGGCGCGGGCTCAACAACTACGACCTGCAGGTCGTGGCGACGGATCACTGCCCGTTCTGCATGAAGGATCAGAAGGAGCTCGGCCGCGGCGACTTCTCGAAGATCCCGAACGGGATGCCGGGCGTGGAGACGCGGCTGCACCTGCTGTGGGAAGGCGTCACGAAGGGCAAGCTGACGATGAACCGGTTCGTCGAGATCACGTCGACGGCGCCGGCGAAGCTGTTCGGCATGTACCCGCGCAAGGGGAACATCTGCGTCGGGGCGGATGCCGATGTGGTCGTGTGGGATCCGAAGCGCGCGAAGGTGCTCGGCGTCGACACGCTGCACATGCGCATCGACTACTCGCCGTTCGAGGGGCGGCGCGTGCCGGGGAGCCCGTCGCACGTGCTCTCGCGCGGGGAGGTCGTGGTCCAGGACGACAAGTGGGTCGGCAAGCAGCAAGCGGGGCGCGGCAAGTTCGTCAAGCGCGCGACGTTCGGGCTCTGAGTCAGAAGCGGCCGGCGAGCGCCATGCCGGGGTTGCCGAGCACGAGGATCGGCTCGACCTGGAACTCGCGGCTGTGCATCGTGACCGTGCTGACCTCGCGCGTCAGCGCCTCGATGCCGAAGAAGATGCTCGAGCGGCCGTCGGCGGGGCGCGTCGGATCGAGGATCGCCTGCGGCCCGGTGGCGCAGCCGTCCATGCCGGGGCGACAGGGGCGGCTCCCGGGCAGGATCACCTTCGGGTGGGGACGGGCGAGGGGAACGGCGAGGTACGGGAAGAGCGTCGACGCGTCGGGCGCGGCGGCGTCGCTGGACGCGAGGCGCGGATACTTGTCGAAGGCGAGCGGATCGGCGCCCACCGGACGCATGCGCGCAGGCGCCAGACCGCGCACGGCGTGGCGCGGCAGCGGGTGCAGGCCCGGCGATGCGGTCGCGAGGGCCGGAACGGCCACGCCGGCGACGGATGCGATGACGAAGAGGGCCCGGGTGGAGCAAGACGACATCACGGCTGTCCCGGTGCATTGCAAACCCGGGTGCCTGTGCGCCTGCGCATCAGCGCGCGCGCTGGCTCACGACGCGACGCGGCGAGCCGCCGGCGACGCCTGCGCCGCGACCGCCGGGCGTACGTCGTAGGCGGCCAGATCGACGTGCCGCGTCCGCCGCCAGTACTCGAACGTGAACCCGGGCCAGAGCAGGACCTCGCCGTCGGGCGTCTGGTACCAGGCGTTGCAGCCGGACGTCCACACCGTCTTCGCGAGCCGCTGGCGCAGCTCCGCGCCGAACTGCATCTCCACGCCCGGCCGCACGTCGATGGACCCGAGATCGCGCGTGCGCAGCTGCGCGATCGCATCGGCCGCATAGCGCGCCTGCGCCTCGATCATGAAGATCATCGAGTTGTGGCCGAGGCCGGTGTTCGGCCCCATGAGGAGGAACATGTTCGGGAAGCCCGAGACCGAGATCCCGAGGTAGTTGCGCGGCGACGCGCGCCAAGCCTCGTTGAGATCGAGCTCGTCTCGACCCGTGATCTGGATCGCGGACAGGTAGTCCACGACGCGGAACCCCGTGCCGCACACGATCGCATCGACCTCGCGGAGGACGCCGTCGCTCGTCCGCACGCCGTGCGCGGTGACCTCGGTGATCCCCTCGGTCACGACCTCGACGTTCGGCTTCTGCAGCGCCGGGTAGTAGTCGTTCGAGATCAGCACGCGCTTGCAGCCGAGCTTGTAGTTCGGGCGCAGCTTCGCGCGCAGCGCCGGGTCGCGCACCTGGTGGTCGAGGTGCTTGCGCGCCATCTTCTCGCCGAGCTCGTGGATCTTCTGCGAGTACGCGAACGCGAGTACGCGGCTCTCGAGGAGCCAGTACAGCGCCGAGCGGCGCAGCCAGTGCGCGCCGGGCACGTGCTCGAACGCCCAGCGCTCGCGGTCCGTCATCACGCGGTCCTGCTTCGGCACGACCCACGGCGCGGTGCGCTGGTGGACGTAGAGCCGGTCGACCGTCTTCGCGAGCTCGGGGACGAGCTGGATCGAGCTCGCGCCGGTGCCGATGACGGCGACGCGCTTGCCCGCGAGGTCGTAGCTGTGGTCCCAGCGCGCGGAGTGGAAGCGCTTGCCCTGGAAGGTCTCGATCCCGGGGATGTCGGGCAGGCTCGGGAGGTGGAGCGCGCCGTTGCCGAGCACGAGCGCGCGGGCGGTGTACGCCACGCCGGCGCGGGTGGTGACGGTCCACGCGGCGGCGGCCTCGTCCCAGCGGGCGCTGACGGCCTCCGCTCCGAACTTGAGGTGCGGGCGCATCCCGAAGTCGGTCGCGCACTTCTCGAGGTACGCGAGGATCTCGGCCTGCTTGCTGTACGCGCGCGTCCAGCTCGGGCTCGGCGCGAACGAGTACGAGTACAGGTGCGACGGGATATCGCACGCCGCGCCCGGGTACGTGTTCTCTCGCCACGTCCCGCCGACGCTGGCCGCCTTCTCCAGGATCACGAACTGGTCGTCGCCGGCGCGCTTGAGCGTGATGCCGGCGGCGAGGCCCGAGAAGCCCGCTCCGATGATGACGGCGGAGAGCATGGCCGGAGCATACCGGCTATTGACCGATGGTCAATACCGGAAAACACGCCCCGGTCAGGCGCGGTCGATCTTCACGAGGCCGGCGAGCCTCGCGAGCATCGCGGGATCCACGATCGTCTCGAGCCAGGCCTCGACGGCCGCGCACGCGCGCGCGCAGAGCTCCGGCACGTCGAGCGGGAGGCGCGGGTCGAGGGCGCTCGGGTAATGGCGCGCCACCGCGGCGTCGAGCTCGACTTCGGGGGCCGACACCGGTTCGATGTCGTGGTGCGTGAGGATCCTCGTCTCGTCGGTCGCGTAGAGGTTCGCCGTGTTGGCCATCGCGATCGTCAAGGTCCGGCCGGTCCGGAGGACCGGGATGATCTGATGCTTGTCGCAGAACGCGCGCGGAACGAGGTCGAGGACCTCGGCCTCGATGTCGGCGTGCGACAGGTTGACGAGACGCCGGTGACGCTCCGCGCGGACGAACCGGGGAGGCACGCCGTTCGTCACGGGCGCGACCCACCGGAACCGTCGCAGGACGTCCTCGGCCGGCGGCTCGCGTGCCGACGGGTCGCGTTCGGTCGCATAGGCGCCGCGCAGGGCGTAGCACTCGGCGCCCGTCAGCTCGAAGCGCTCTCTGCCGTGCTCCGCGAGATAGGGGTGAGCGTCCGGTCGACAGCACCCGAGTCTTGCGCCGCGCGCCGCCTCGGTCGGCTTGACGACGCTCGACTCTCGTCGGATGGCCACATCGCGACTGCCTGACCCGAACGACGTCTGGACGCCGGCCACGGCACGCCAGA
>JANXOM010000129.1 GCA_025353585.1 Deltaproteobacteria bacterium | reverse complement strand
CGAAAAAATGAATTCGATCTGCGACGAGTCAGCGCCCTCAGCAACCTCGAGGTCATTCAACGGCGGCTCGAATCGTCATCCGCCATGCCCATCGCCAAGGCCGCGTGATCGCGATGGATTCAATCCGGTCGGCGCCCTAGGGGGACGGAGTCAAAGTTGTCAAGGGTGGGGTCAGTTGACCCCGAATCGTTTCAGGTATTTACCTGGGGACGGAGTCAAAGTTGTCAAGCAGGCGATCGGGATGATCATTGTCCGCTTTCCGGACAAGGCGCCCTCTCCGCCGCCGGGGCCAACTGACCCCAGCGCTTGACAACTTTGACTCCGTCCCCAGGCAAGATCCCGAAATCATGAGGGGTGGCCGAGTGAGCAGCTTGACAACTATGACACCGTCCCCGCGTGCGGATCTGTTTTGTCTGTCTCGGGAACATCTGTCGGTCGCCGACGGCGGAGGGCGTGATGCGCGGGATGCTCGAGGAGAGCGACGACGTCGTGCTCGATAGCGCGGGGACGGGCGCATGGCATGTCGGCGAGCTCGCCGATCCGCGGTCGCGGGCCGCCGCGAAGCGCCGCGGGCTCGAGCTGGTGCATCGGGCGCGACAGGTGACGACGAACGACCTCGACGCCTTCGATCTGTTCGTCGCCATGGACGCGGCGAACCTCGCCGCGCTGCAGCGCCTGGCCCGCGACCGCGCGGCAGGGGCGCCGCCGGAGCTCCGGCTGTTGCGCAGCTTCGATGCCACGGCCCCGGTGGGCGCCGAGGTCCCCGATCCGTACAGCGGCGGCGCCAGCGGGTTCGAGGAGGTACTCGATCAGTGCGAGCGCGCTTGCCGCGGCTTGCTGGCGCACGTGCGCGCGCGGCCGTAGCGTCCGGCGCGTCCGGCGCATCTGGCGCGGCCGGCGCGGTCGTAGGTCCGGCGCGTCCGTCGCGTCCGTGCGTCAAAGACCGCAGCGCGGGTCGTCCGCGCGACATGGCGTCTTGACGACCGGCGGCGCGGGCGTCGGCGGGTGGGCCGCCGGGATCGGCGGCGCCGGCGGCGGCAGATGCACCGTCGACGCCGGGGCCGGCGCCGGGTCCGCGTACGGATCCTGCAAGGACGGATCGCCGGGCGTGGGGCGCGGGCCGCGGCCGCGCGGCGGCGTGTGGATCGGATGCGCGATGTGGCGCTCGTGCGGCGCAGGCCCCGGCGCCGGGCTCGGCGTCACCGCGATCGGCGCCGGGCTCGGCGTCACCGCGACCGGTGCCGGGCTCGGGGCCGGCACCGAGGGGCTCGGCGCGACGACCGGCGTCGGGATCGGCGTCACCGTCGGCCCGACGGGATCCGGCGTCACGAGCGCCGCCGCGGGCCGCTCCGTCGGCGTCGGGGCCGCCGCCGGGCGCGCATCACCCCCCTCGCCGCCGCGCGTGACCGCCACGAACGCGACCGCGCCTGCCACGGCCAGCGCCGCCGCGCCCGCGAGCGCGAGCCACAGCTTGCTCCGCCCGGGCGCGGCCACGTGCGCCGGCATCGCCACCGATTGCCCGGCCGTCAGCCCCATCGTCGTCGCATGGCCCGACGCCAGCGCGGCCTGGCTCCCGCGCCGCTCCGACGGCGCGACGACCGGCGCCGGCATCCGCGTCAGCACCGCCGCCTCCGCCGCGCGCGGGCCCATCGTCGCCGCCAGTGGCACGGCGAGCGCGCGCCGCACCTGCGCCGCCGCCTGCACGCCGCCGTCGAGCCAGGGCGCGAGCGCCGCCGCCAGCTCCGCCACGTCCGAGTACCGCGCGTCGGGGTGCTTCGCCAGGCACCGCTCGACCACGGCAACTAGCCCCGGCGGGAGCGCGGTCCCCGACATCGACGCGCTCGCCACCGCGGCGCCGTCCCCGACGAGCGGCTTGTGCGCCTCCGTCGCCACCTGGATCGCGAGCGCGGTGTAGCTCGCCCCCTCGAACGGCAACCGGTTGCTCAGCATCTCGTACAGGCACACGCCGAGCGCCCACACGTCGCTCCGCGCATCGACGTCGCGCGCCGACCGCATCTGCTCCGGCGACATGTACGCCGGCGAGCCCATCATCGTGGTCGTCGACGTCAGCCGGCCCGCCGCCGCGTCCTCGGTCGCCGCGGTGGCGATGCCGAAATCGAGCACCTTCAAGGTCTCGCCGCCGCCCGGCTGCCGCGCGACGAACAGGTTCGCCGGCTTGATGTCGCGATGCACCATCCCCAGCGCGTGCGCCTCCGCGAGCGCCTCGCATGTGTCGACCACGTACCGCGCGGCCAGCCCCGGAGGCAGCGCCCCCCGCGCGATCCGGTTGGCCACGTCCTCGCCCTCGAGTAGCTCCATCACGAGGTACGGCTGCCCGGTCTCCGTCGCGCCCGCGTCCATCACGCGGCACACGTGCTCGCCTCGCAGCCGTCCGGCCGAGCGCGCCTCGCGCAGGAACCGCGCCGCGTTCTCCGAGCCGCCGCTCGCCTCGCCCTTGAGCACCTTCAGCGCGACGAGATTCCCGACGGTGACGTGCGTCGCCCGCCATACCTCGCCCATCCCGCCCTCCCCGAGGCGCGTCTCGACGCGATAGCGCCCGTCGATGACGTCGCCCGGCCTCACCACTGGTGGAAGTCCGCCCCGATCGAGACCATCGTGCGCACGGCCAGCGCAGGCTCGTCGCCTCCGAGGGAGTGGCCGAGATTCGCGAACGGGCCCTCGACGCCGAGCCGCGCATCGAAGTGCCCGATGTGGAGGCCCACGCCCACGGCGTACACCAGGTACCACATGTCGTCGGTCCGCGTCGTGTCCGGGCTCCCCGCGCCGAGCGTGACCGTGCCCGTCTCGCTCCACGTCAGCCCGCCGAGATCCGCTGCGAGGTAGATCGGCCCCGTCAGCGTCATTGTACCGCCGACGTACGCCGCGATCTCGTAGCCCGAGAACTCCTGCGCCGGCGTGTCGAACGTCTCGAAGCCCTCGTGCGGCAGGTACGCGATGTGCGCCATCAGCGAGAACCGCGGGTTCATCGGGATGCCGCCGTGCGCGACGAGCCCGTACGCGGTGTTGCCGTGCGCCTGCCCCGTCGGCAGGAACGCGAACGCGAGCCCGACGCGCGCGTGGTTGACGAGCGGCTCGTCGGGCGCCACCGGCCGCGGCGCGTCCACGGCCGACCTCGCGATCGGCGTCGCGGGCAGCGGCGTCGCGCCAGGGGTCACCGTCACGCCCGGGCCACCGCCCAGCGGGACGACCCACACCGCCTCGCCACCCGCTCCGACCAGCGCCGTGCCGGTGTAGCGCGCGCCGTTCCGCAGCACGGCGACGATCGTCTCGCCGGGCGTGACCGCGATCGGCAGCCGGGGATCGCGCACGTCGCGGCCCTCGCGCTGCACCGCCGCGAGCTGCCCGGGCGCGGCGGTCGCAGGTAGCTGCACTCGCACGATCCCGATCTTGCTGCGCAGCTCGCCGAGCACGTACTTGATCCGCTCGCTGCGCGCGTGGATATCGACGTCGCGCGGCGCGCCGCGGACCTCCCACGCGCTCAGGCGATCCGCCTCGACGATCGCGTCGTACGCGAGCCCGTACTTGCCCTGGCCCTCGAGCGCCTGCGCGTAGCCGAGCGCCGCGCGCGCGGTCTCGCCCGCCACGAGGCTCGCCTCGAACTTCGTGGCCGCGTCCTCGAAGTTGCGCGCGGCGAGGAATGTCACGCCCTCCTCGTGCAGGAGGCAGTTCGCCGCCTGGGTCGGACAGTCGGCCGCTGCCGTCCGCGCCGCGAGGCCGAGGCCGAGCACCGCCGCGCACAAAATCCGCGTCCCTTGCACACGCGCATCATAAGGCGCCCCGCTCGGACTTCGAGCTTTGTTCACGATTATCCATCCGTGACGCGCGGCACGTGGCCAGGCAAGTTGATAGGTTGGCGCATGCGCACCGCCGTCCTCGCCACGCTGGCGCTCGCCTCGCTCGCCGGCCTCGCGCACGCCGACGACGGCCCGCCTGGCGACAGCGACCGCCAGGACAAGGGCGTGTTCGGCATGGGCATCGTCCTCGGCGAGCCCACCGGGATCTGCGCCAAGCTCTACCTCGCCGACGATCGCGCCCTCGCCGCCGCCGTTGGCAGCGCGTTCATCGGCGGCGGCATCCAGGCCACCGCGGACTACCTGTTCCACCCGTACATCCTCCAGAAGCGCGACGCGTTCGTCGTCCCGTTCTACGTCGGCCCCGGCGTCCGCGCGATCGAGTACCGCGGCAGCGAGAGCCACCCCGCGCTCGGCGTGCGCGTCGTCGCCGGCATCCTGTTCGATTTCAAGAACGACGTCCCGCTCGACGCGTTCATGGAGGCCGCGGTCGTGGTCGAGGAGGGCTTCGGCAAGAACGGCGGCGGCGCCGGGGCCGCCGTCAACGCGGGCGCGGGCGTCCGGTATTACTTTTGATCGGCATCTGCTAGACATTGCCCGTGGCGACGAAGCCCAAGGGGAAGGCGAAGCCGATGAAGGCGGCGCCCGGCGGCAAGGCAGTGGCGGCGAAGGCTGACGACGCGGGCGCGCGCGGCGATCGCAGCAAGCGCCTGCTCGACCTCGTCATGATCCTGTTGCGCGCGCGCACGCCCGTGACGTACCGCGAGATTCGCGAGCAGTTCCCCGCCTACCAGACGCTCAACGTCGAGGCCGGGCTCCGCGCCTTCGAGCGCGACAAGGCCGACCTCCTCGATCTCGGCGTGCCGATCCGCTACGTCACCCCCGACGAGGACGACTCCCTCGAAGACGGCGGCTACGTCATCGACCTCAAGCGCTTCAAGATGCCCGAGGTGCGGCTGACGCCGGACGAGATCTCGGCGCTCGTCCTCGCAGCCTCCGTCGCGCGCGCGATGCCGGGCGGCGCGTACCCGAAGATCGTCGACCTCGCGCTCAAGAAGCTCGCGTTCGATCTCCCCGAGCTCCCCGACACCCCGACGGAGTTCCCGCGGCCGCTGAGCGCCACGGTCGGCAACACCGTGCTCGTGCACTTCCCCGAAGGCCACCTGGCCGCGCGCCCCGAGCTCGCCGAGATCTACGCGACGCTCGAGTCTGCCAGCAAGCTGCGCAAGCGCGTGACGATGATCTACCGGACCGCGACGACCGCGATGCAGTCGCAGCGCGATCTCGATCCGTACGCGATGGTCTATCGCGAGGGCGCCTGGCTCGTGATCGGCTGGTGTCACCTCCGCAATGGGGTGCGGTCGTTCCGCGTCGATCGCATCCGCGAGGCGACCATGGCCCCGAAACCGAAGTCGCCGGACTTCGAGCGACCGGAGGGCTTCGACGTGAAGGCGTACGCGCAGCGCTCGCCGTGGACCTTCACCGGCAGCGAGGCGCCCGAGGAGGTGCAGCTCGCGCTGTCCGCCGATGCGGGCGAGGTGGCGAACGAGGATTTCGGCAGCACGGCCGTCAAGCGCGTCGATCACGACCGCACGCTCATCACGTTCGACTGCGCGAACGTCGAGTTCGCGGTGGTGCGCGTGCTCGCGGCCAAGGGCGCGATCACCGTGGCGCGCGGCGACCGGCTGCGGGGCCGCATCCTCGACGAGCTCGACGCGATCGACGCGCATTACCGCGGCGTGGAGCTCGGCCTCGCGCCGGGCGAAGGGCTCTCCGATGCGTGACGTCGCCCAGCGGCTGCGCCGCCTGCTCTACATCGTGCCGTACGTGGCGAAGCACCGCGAGGGCGTCACGGTCGACCAGCTCGCGAAGAAGCTCGACGCCAACCGCGACGAGCTCCTCGCCGATCTCGATCTCCTCTCGCAGGTCGGTCCGCCCGACGGCGACCCGGGCGAGTACCTGCTGGTGTCCGTGGAGGACGGGCGCGTGTTCGTGGAGCTCGCGCACCGGCTGACGCGGCCCTTGCGCCTGACGCCGGCGGAGGGCTGCTCGCTCCTCCTCGGCATCCGCGCCATGCGCGAGAGCGGCATCGCGCCGTTCGACGCGGCGATGCAGTCGGCCGAGAACAAGCTCCTCGCCGCGCTCGGCCGCGACGCGGGCGAGGCCGAGCAGCTCGCCACCTCGACGGTCGTCGCGTCGATCTCGTATCCGGCAGACGCCGCCGTGGCCACGCACCTGCGCGAGCTGGTGTCGGCCGCGCGCGGGCGCAAGGCCGTGGA
This sequence comes from Deltaproteobacteria bacterium, assembly GCA_025353585.1. Lineage (GTDB taxonomy): Bacteria > Myxococcota_A > Polyangia > Haliangiales > Haliangiaceae > JABFXX01. Next base: position 1,180 of record JANXOM010000129.1, on the reverse strand, counting down.
GATCGAGTACGTCAGCGTGTCGCACGGCAAGGCGGAGCGGCGGCCGATCGACCCGTACGGCATCGTCCACCACGCGGGCGAGTGGTACGTCGTGGCGTTCTGCAAGAAGCGCGGGGACGTGCGCACGTTCCGCATCGATCGCATCGCGGCGCTCCACGCGACGGCCGAGCACTTCGAGCGGCCGATGACGTTCGACCTCGAGGCCTACCGCCGCGAGCGGCTGTACGTGCCGTCGGCGGACGCGATCCCCGTGCGCATCTTCCTGGATCCGATCGCCGTCACGCGCATCGGGATCGGCTGGCCCGTCGGGGAGGTCACCGCGCACGACGACGGCTCCGCCGAGCTCCTCGTCGATTGCGAGGGCTGGGAGTGGGTGACCGGCTGGGTGCTCGGCTTTGGCCGGCACGCCCGCATCGTGGGGCCCGACGAGGCCCGCGGCGCGATGCGCGAGCGGATCGGCCGGCTGCGCACGCAGCTGGCCTGACCGCCGCTCGCGACTCGACTGGTTCGCGGGTGGGCGGACGCTTACCGCAGACGCGCCGAGCCCGCAGAGAGTGAGGAGCTGATCCGGATGGGTTGGCCCGCCGGATCTACCGCTGCGACTACCGGACCCGGATATCAGCCCCTCTTGATCTGCTCGTCACTCTCGGCGGGCTTCGCGTCTCTGCGGTAAGCGTCGCGTCCGGGCTCCTACTTCGTCGGCGCCGGCGTCGCGCCCGGGACCGCGCCATCGACCGCGCCGATGTCGTTGCCGAGCACGAGGGAGAACTCGAGCTTCTGCTGGCCGGGCGGCGTCACGTTGAACTTCGCCGCCAGCTTGCCGTGGACCGTCGGGATCAGCGCGCCATCGACGAGCGTCGCGTCGAGCGTGCCGGTGCCCGAGATGTCGGAGACCGGCGCGCCCTCGAGCGTCTGCTCCTTGCCGGCGAGCTTCGCGACACCTTTGACCGTCCACGTCTTGTCCTTGTACGCGACGAGCTCGTAGTCGACCGTCTCGGTGACGTCGATCTGCCCGGCGAGCTTGAACGTCGACACGGCCTGCCACTTCGCCCCCGGCGCGATCGCCTCGGTCGGCAGCGTCGGCCACAGCGGCATCCAGGTCACCTTGAAGAGCTCCATCAGCTCGGCCGACACCGGCGACGCCGCGTCGTGGTGCAGCGCGAGCTTCCCCGCCGCGCCG
>JANXOM010000122.1 GCA_025353585.1 Deltaproteobacteria bacterium | reverse complement strand
GCCGAGCGACGGTTGGGGTTCGCCCCGCGCCTGGGCGACGGGCCTACTAGGGCTCGCGATCTTCGTCACCCTCGTCATCGTAGAACTGAACCGCGCGGCACCGATGCTGAATGTGCGCCTTGTCGCAGACCGGATGTTCCGCAGTGCGATGTTGACGTCGACGTTCTCGACGGGCGCATTCCTGGGAATGCTCTTCATTCGGCGAGGCGCGTACGGTCGGCCGCGCTGACGGTGCGGCTGCGATCGGCGATGACCAGCTCGACGGTCCCCGGCGCCGGCGCGAGGAGCGCGGGCCACGCATCGACGACGTAGTAGTCCGCGAGCATCGCGTGGAGCGCCGCGAGATCGAAGCGCAGGACGAGCTCGCCGCTGCCATCGCCGGCCGGCTGCACGCTCATCGCGAGCCACTGCGCGAAGCTGCTCGCGTGCCCCTCGGCGACGAGCGCCGCGACGAAGTCATCGCGCTTCGCCCACCGCCTCGGCAGCCGCTCCATCAGCGCGAGCACGGCGCTGACGTCGTTCGACGGATCCGTCTCCGCGTCCGGCTTCGCGCTCGGGCTCGAGTCGAGGATCCACGTCTGCCGCAGCTCCGCGCCCGCGCGCGCGCGCGCGACGAGCGCGACCTTGCCGCCGAAGCTGTGGCCGGCGACCACGGTCGCGCCGAGCTGCACGGCCTTCGCGTGGATATCCTCTGCGCATGCCGCGAGCGTGTGCGGCGGCTCGCCGGCGGGCGACCGTCCATGCTGGCGCAGATCGACGAGCGCCACGCCCCACTCCGGGCGCTGCGTCACGATCTTCCGCGCGATGCCGCGCCAGTTCTGCCCGGATCCATAGATGCCGTGCGTCAGCAGCATCCACGCCTGCGGCGCGTCGCTCGCAACGAGCTCGTGATGGAGGTCCGCCACCGGGGCACGGTGTCATACTTGGCCGCCCCGTGCTCGTCGCCGATCTCGCGCTCGCCGGCCTCGATCTCGCGCTCGCGTTCGACGCGCGGACGAGCGCCGAGTCGTGGCTCGTCGACCCCGCGCGGCCGTGCGGCCTCGTCATCGGCAACACGCGCGCGCTGTGGGCGCCGTTCTGCGCGGCGTACGCGGCCGATCCATCCCTGCGCGACACATCCGATCCGCTCGAGCGCTACGTCGAGCGCGTGATCGACGCCGCGCTCCCTCCCGGCGCGCGCGTGTTCTACGCGCACCGCCCGTACGACGGCGCGTACCTGCCGTTCCAGCGCGTCGCGGCCGCCGTCGGGCTCGGCGAGCTCACGCCCGCGCACCTGCTCGTCCACCCGATCTTCGGTCCGTGGGTCGCGCTGCGTGCGCTCGTCCTCACCGCCGGCGCCCCGCCCTCGCCCGCCGCACCGCGCCCCGTGCCCGGCGCTCACACGCCTGCCGGAGAAGCGGCACTCGCCACCGCGCTCGCCGCCACGGGCCCCGACGCGTGGCGCGCGTGGCTCGCCGTGCGTGACGCGTGTCCCATCGGCCGCGCGCATCGCTACTCCGCCGCGCAGATCCGCTACCACTACACGAAAGATCCCCGCGCGCTCACCGGAGAGAACTCCGGTGTCGACGGCGATCTCGCGATTCGATAGTCTCGCGGGCTGCGCATGTTGCCCGACGCGGCCTCTCCGGATGTGGTCGACGCGTTCCACCCGCTCGTCGCGGGCTGGTTCCGCGATCGCTTCGGCGTGCCCACCGCGCCGCAGCGCGACGGCTGGCCCCGCATCGGCGCCGGCGAGGACGTCCTCATCGCCGCGCCCACCGGCTCCGGCAAGACGCTCGCCGCGTTCCTCGCGTGCCTCGACGCGCTCATCCGGCGCGGCCTCGCCGAGCCGCTGCGCGATGGCGTCGAGATCCTCTACATCTCCCCGCTCAAGGCGCTCTCGAACGACATCCAGCGCAACCTCGAGCAGCCGCTCGCCGAGCTCCGCGCCCGCGCTGCGCTCGACGGTGTCCGCTTCCCGGACATCAAGGTCGGCGTGCGCACCGGCGACACGCCCGTCAGCGAGCGCGCGAAGATGGCGAAGCACCCGCCGCACATTCTCGTCACCACGCCGGAGACCCTCTACATCCAGCTCACGTCGGAGAAGGGCCGCGCGGCGCTCGGCGGCGTCCGCACGGTGATCGTCGACGAGATCCACGCCATCGCGGGCGACAAGCGCGGCTGCCACCTCGCGCTCTCCCTCGAGCGCCTCGACCGCCTCGTCCAGCAGGCGAGCAACCGCGCGCCCGTGCGCGTCGGCCTGTCCGCGACGCAGCGCCCGATCGAGCTCATCGGCCGCCTGCTCGTCGGCACGCGCCGCCCACTGCCGCACATCGTCGACTCCGGCCACCGCCGCGACATCGACCTCGCCATCGAGATCTCCGATGACGAGCTCGGCGCCATCGCCTCGAACGAGCAGTTCGGCCGCGTCTACGACCGCATCGCCGCGCTCGTCGCCGAGCATCGCTCGACGATCGTGTTCGTCAACACGCGGCGCCTCGTCGAGCGCGTCGCGGCGGCGCTCGAGCAGCGGCTCGGCGAGGAGCACGTCGTCGCCCACCACGGCTCGATGTCGCGCGCGCTGCGCCTCGCCGCGGAGCAGAAGCTCAAGCTCGGGCAGTGCAAGGTCGCCGTCGCCACCGCGAGCCTCGAGCTCGGCATCGACGTCGGCACCGTCGATCTCGTCGTGCAGCTCGGCTCGCCACGCTCGATCGCCACGCTCCTCCAGCGGATCGGCCGCTCGGGCCACCACCTCGGCGGCACGCCGAAGGGCCGCATGTTCGCGATGACGCGCGACCAGCTGCTCGAATGCGCGTCGCTCGTGCGTGGTATCCGGCGCGGCAACCTCGACGCGATCGCCCTGCGCGATGCGCCGCTCGACATCCTCGCCCAGCAGATCGTGGCGGCCTGCGCGGCCGAGGAGATTCCTGAAGCCGAGCTCGGCGAGCTCGTGCGCGGCGCCGCGCCGTACGCCCAGCTCAGCGATCATCACCTCGAGCAGGTGCTGACGATGCTGAGCGAGGGCGTCAGCGATCGCCGCGGCCGCGTCGGCGCGCACGTCCACCGCGACCGCATCGCCGGCATGCTGCGCGGTCGCCGCGGCGCGCGCCTCGCCGCGATCCAGTCGGGCGGCGCCATCCCCGACAACAACACCTACACCGTCGTCCAGTGGCCCGAGGAGACGCAGGTCGGCACGATCGACGAGGACTTCGCGATCGAGAGCTCGGCGGGCGATGTCTTCCAGCTCGGCAACACGTCGTGGCGGATCCGGCGCGTCGAGGCGGGCCGCGTGCTCGTCGAGGATGCGAAGGGCCAGCCGCCGACGATCCCGTTCTGGGTCGGCGAGGCGCCCGCGCGCACGGCCGAGCTGTCGACGGAGGTGAGCGATCTGCGCGGCGAGATCGACGCGCGCATCGTCGCGGGCATGGCGAGCGATGACATCGCGGCGTGGCTCGCGGCCGAGACGTCGATGTCGCTGCTCGCGGCGAAGCAGGCGGTCGCGTACCTCGCGGCCTCGCGCGCGATGCTCGGCGGGCTGCCGCAGAAAAATCTCTTGATCGCGGAGCGGTTCTTCGACGAGGGCGGCGGCATGCAGCTCGTCATCCACGCGCCGCTCGGCGGGCGCGTCAACCGGGCGTGGGGCCTCGCGCTGCGCAAGAAGTTCTGCCGCACGTTCGACTTCGAGCTGCAGGCGTCGGCCACGGACGACGGCATCGTCATCTCGCTCGGTCAGCCGCACAGCTTCGCGCTCGACACGGTGTTCGGGTTCGTCCCCCAGGCGCAGGCGCGCGACGTCCTCGTGCAGGCCATGCTCGATCGCCCGATGTTCGAGATCCGCTGGCGCTGGAACATCACGCGCTCGCTGACGGTGGCGCGGCGCAAGAACGGCAAGCGCGTGCTGCCGCACCTCGTGAAGATGCGCGCGGCCGACACGCTGAGCGTCGTGTTCCCCCACGCGCAGGCGTGCCCCGAGAACCTCGGCGGCGAGCGCGAGATTCCGGATCACCCGCTCGTGTTCGAGACGATCCGCGACTGCCTCGTCGAGGCGATGGACTGCGAGGGGCTGCAGGCGCTGATCGGCGGCCTCGAGCGCGGCGAGATCCAGGTGATGGCGCGCGACACCGTCGAGCCGAGCCCGCTGTCGCACGAGCTCATCAACGCGAACCCGTACGCGTACCTCGACGACGCGCCGCTCGAGGAGCGCCGCACGCGCGCGGTGCAGCTGCGCCGCGGGTTGCCGAACGCGACGTCGGAGGCCGGCGGCGACGGCGTGCTCGACGACGCGGCGATCGCGGCGGCCAGCAAGGAGGTCGCGCCGACGGTGCGTGATGCCGACGAGCTGCACGACGCGCTGCTCGCGCTGTGGCTCGTGCCCGAGGGGCGCGGCGCCGGGTTCGCGCCCGGCGCGCGGGACTACTTCGACGCGCTCGTCGGGACCGGGCGCGCGGTGCGCCTGCGGTGGGAGTCCGCCGACCTCGTGCACGTCGGCTGGGCCGCAACCGAGCGGCTCGGCGCGGCGCGCGCGATGCTCGGCGCGGACGTCGAGTGCGTGCCGATGCTGGCGACGCCCGCGTGGGCCGTCATCCCCGAGCGCGAGGAGGCGATCGGCAAGATGATCGGCGCGCACCTCGACCATCGCGGGCCGGCGACCGCGCCGGGGCTCGCGGCGGAGCTCGGCGTCCCGATCGCGGACGTGCTCTACGCGCTCCTCGCGCTCGAGGGCGACGGCGCGATCCTGCGCGGCTCCTTCTCGTCGACGGCGCCGCGGCGGCGCGGCCGCTCGGCCATGCGCGAGGCGATCGCGCACTCCGACGACGCGCAGACGCTCCACGAGCTCGAGTGGTGCAACCGGCGCGTGCTCGCGCGCATCCATCGGCTGACGCTGGCGCGGCTCCGACGCGAGATCGAGCCGGTCAGCGCGGCGGCGCTCATGCGCTTCCTGCTGCGGTGGCAACGCGTGTCGAAGAACACGCAGGTCATCGGGGCGGACGGGCTCGAGCGCGTGATCGAGCAGCTGCAGGGGTTCGAGACGGCGGCGGGGGCGTGGGAGAAGGAGCTCTTGCCGGCGCGGCTGTGCGCGTACGACGCGACGTGGCTCGATCAGCTGTGCCTGGCGGGGGCCGTCACGTGGTGTCGGCTCAGCCCGCGCAAGTCCCTCGTCGATCCGGTCGAGGAGCCCGCCGAAGCGGACGCGCCGGTCACCGCGACGGCCGTGCCATTGGAGCTCCCCGAGCCGCCGGCGGTCCTGGCCCGCGGCTCCGGCACCTTTGCCGTCCCCGCCGCGTCCGCGTGGGCCGCCGCCGTCACGCGCGTCGCGACGCGCGGCCGCCCCGTGCGCAAGGAGCCCGATCCGGTGGCGCCCTCCGCGTCATCTCCGCTCAAGCGCGCGGCTCCGTCGCGCTCCGCGCCGCTGAGCCTCCTGCTCCGCCGCGACGCGAGCTGGCTGCGCGCCGCCGCCGCCGTCGGCTCCACCGAGGAGCCCGTCCTGTCGCCCGCCGCCACGTGCGTCCGCGACTACCTCGCCGCCGCCGGTGCGTCGTTCCTCGCCGACCTCGTCAACCACGTCGAGCACAGCCCCGACGAGCTCGAGGACGCGCTGTGGGAGCTCGTCGGCGCCGGCCTCGCCACCGCCGATGGCTTCGCGAGCCTGCGCGTCCTCGTCGATCGCCGCCGCGGCGAGGTCAAGAGCCACTTCGACCGCGCCACCGTCGCGCCCCTCGGTCGCAAGTGGCAGGAGGCGATCAAGCGCGCCCGCACGCGCGACCGCGAGCGCCCGAGCTCCGCGCTCCGCAACCTGCCCACCGCCGCCGGCCGCTGGTCGCTGCTGCCGCCCGCGAACGCGGACCAGATCGACGCCGAGGCGTCCGCGCGCCAGCTCCTCCACCGCTACGGCGTGGTCTTCCGCGATCTCGTGCAGCGGGAGGCGAGCTTGCCGCCGTGGCGCGAGGTCGTCGTCGCGCTGCGCCGGCTCGAGGCGCGCGGCGAGATCCGCGGCGGCCGCTTCGTGACGGGCTTCGTCGGCGAGCAGTTCGCGCTGCCCGAGGCGCTCGACCTCCTGCGCGGCGTGCGGCACCCGACGCCGGGCGCTGACGTCTGCCGCGTCGCGGCGACCGATCCGCTGAACCTGATCGGCATCCTCGCGCCGGGCCCGCGCGTGCCGGCCGTCGTCGGCAACGCGGTCCTCTATATCGACGGGCACGCCGTCGCGTCGCTCGAGGGCGGCGCGGTCGTGCATCGCGAGCCGCTCCTGCCGGGCGCGCGCATCGACGACGACCTCACCTATCACCCGCCGCCGCGTCCGGTCGCGCTGCCGCAGCAGGCCGCTCTCTTCCTGTGATCGCGTCCGTCGTCGCGTCGACGATCGCGCTGGGCCGGACCTGGCGCGGCCGGCTGATCCTGATCGTCCTCACCACGCAGCTCCTCCTGCCGCTCCGCTATTACCTCGCGAACCGCGATCCCCACGACGAGCGCTTCGCGTGGCGCATGTTCTCGCCGATGCGCATGTCGAAGTGCACGCCGCACTTCTTCCTCGACGGCAAGCCGCTGCCGCTCGCGAGCCAGTACCACGAGGCGTGGCTCGAGCTCGCCGGTCGCGGCCGGTTCGGCGTGCTCGAGGCGATCGGCGCCGACCAGTGCGCGAAGCACCCCGGCGCGCACGTCCACGCGAGCCTCGACTGCAGCTACCTCGACGCGCCCGCCCGCCGCTTCGAGGCCGCCGACCTCTGCACCGACCCCGAGCTAGGCCATGGCGAAGACCTCCCCGCGCCCACGCGCTAAGCCGGCCGCCGCGGCGCGCCCGGCCGTTGTCCGCGATCCGGACAACATGCCACCGTCTCACCCCGTGCCCGCCGAGCGCCCGGTGTTCTGGTTCGGCTTCGAGGTCTCCTGGGCCAAGCTCGCGCTCGCGCGCGCGGTGCTGTTCGGCCTGCTCGCGCTCGACGCGCTCTTGCAGATCCGCCACGCGCCTCGCTACGGCGCCGGCGGCTTCAACGTCGCGCAGCTCCCCGGCCTCGGCGCGCTCGGGCCCACGCGCAGCAGCTACGGCATCGGCCAGCTCCTCGACGCCTACCTGCTCGTCCTCGCCGCGTGCGGCGTGGCGACGCGCGTCGTCATCCCCGCCGCCGCCGCGATCTACGCGTGGCTCTACTTCGGCAGCCAGCTCGACTCTTACCAGCACCACTACCTGATCGCGCTGGTGCTCGCGCTCGCGAGCTTCGTACCGTGGCAGCGCCCGCATCGCGCGCGGGCCGCCACGCGCGTGCGCAGCTGGGCGCTGCGGCTGATCCTCGTGCAGCTCGCCGTGCTCTACCTGTGGGCCGCGATCTCGAAGATGACGCCCGCATGGCTCGATGGCCGCGCCCTCGATCAGCAGGTCGGCGGCACGCTGCGCGCGCTGATCGATCACACGATCGGCCTCGCGCTGACGAGCAAGCTCGTGCTCGCCACGGAGCTGGCGCTCGCGGCGACGGTGTGGCTGCGGCCCGCGTGGTGGGTCGCCGCGCCCGTCGGCATCCTGTTTCACCTCGGGATCGTGTTCACGGGGCTCGAGATCGGCCTCTTCGCCTGGCTCATGATCGCGACGTACATCCTCGTCGTGCCCGACGTGATCTGGGTCTGGCTCGGTGAGCTATCGTGGCCGGGAGCGGCGCGCGCCCACGCCCGCGTGGATTCGGCGGATGCACTCGCGCGCCCCCACGGCGGGGGCTGGCTCGGCATCGCGCTGGTCGTGGGCGTGCTGCTCGCGGTCGCGTGCCGCATCGAGAGCGCGCACGTGGTCGGCGTGCTGCTCGCGCTCGTGCCGCTCGCGATCGCGCTGCTGTCGAAGCGCAACCACTCGCGCGCGTGGCTCGGCGTCGCCCACGTGCTCGCGCTCGGCCTGTGGGTGCTCGTCGATCGCGGCAGCACGGTCACGAGCGACTACGCGCGCCTGTGGGGCGGCGCGAGCAGGCGACTCGGGGAGCTCGACACCGCGGAGGCCGCGTACCGGCGGCTCGCCGAGCTCACGCCCGACGATCCGGGCGCCCACCTGCGCCTCGGCCGCATCCTGCTCGAGCGCGACCAGGGTGACGCCGGGCTCGCCGAGCTGCACGTCGCCGAAGAGATGGAGCCGGGCGCCGCGCGCGCGTGGCTCGAGGAGGCGCGCTGGCTGATGCGTCACGGCCAGCTCGCCGAGGCGACGGCGAAGGCCAAGGAAGGCACGTACGCCGAGCCGAGCAACGCGGAGGCGCGGCAGCTCCTCGACACGCTGCTGGGCAAGCGCCACGCGCCCGGGGCGGCGGCCGGCGGCGACGCAGACGGTGACGCGCCATGACGCGCGAGGAGCGCGCCGCGCGGGTATTGGCGATCCTCGAGGAGAGGTTCCCGGCGCCGGCGATCCCGCTCGATCACGGCGATGCGTTCCAGCTCCTCGTCGCGGTGATCCTGTCGGCGCAGTGCACCGATGCGCGCGTCAACCAGGTCACGCCGGCGCTGTTCGCCCGCGCGGGGAGCGCGGCCGCGATGGCGAAGCTGCGTGCCGACCAGGTGCTGCCGTTCATCCGCTCGTGCGGCCTCGCGCCGAGCAAGGCGAAGAACCTCGTCGCGACGAGCCGCGCGCTGGTCGCCGAGCATGCCGGCGAGGTCCCGCGGACGTTCGAGGCGCTCGAGGCGCTCCCCGGCGTCGGGCACAAGACGGCAAGCGTGGTCATGGCCCAGGCCTTCGGCGAGCCCGCGTTCCCCGTCGACACGCACATCCATCGCCTCGCGGGCCGCTGGCAGCTCTCGCGGGCGCGGAACGTCGACGAGGTCGAGCGCGACCTGAAGGCGCTGTTCCCGCGCGAGCGCTGGAACGCGCTGCACCTGCAGATCATCTACTTCGGGCGCGCCTTCTGCCCCGCGCGTGGCCACGTCCCCGCCGCGTGCCCCATCTGCGCCTGGGCCATGTCCGCGGCCCGCGCCGTGGCCGAGGCAAAGCACGGCAGCAAACCGCCGGCGAAGAAGGCGAAGAAGTACGCGCGAGCGGGGACTAACCCCGCACGTGCGGGCACGTCTCGGTGAGGGCCGGCAAAGGACTTCGCGCGAGCAACGCGTGGGCGCCGTTCTTGCTCTGTTCGCCCATGACGACGAAGCTCTTCGCGCTCTTCGCGCTCCTTGCGGTCGCCGCCGGCTGCACCAATCACGCGAGCCCCGCGGACCGGTCCATCGAGTCGACGTTCCCCGTGGCGCCGCGCGTGGCGTCGCTGCCGAAGGACTTTCGCGTCGTCGCGTTCAACGTGCACATGGAGTCGGGCCCGAAGATCGCCGCCGCGTTCAAGGCGGACCCGGCGCTCCGCGACGCGGACCTCATCTTCATGGAGGAGGTCCACCGCGAGGGCGGGCAGTGCAGCGGCGCGTGCGAGCTCGGGAAGCAGTATGGCGACTACGCGCTGTTCGCGCCCGGGCACGTCAACGGCGACGGCACGGACGGCGTCGCCATCGTGTCGAAGGCGCCGATCCTCCACGCCGAGGTCATCGAGCTCCCCGCCTTCAACGTGCACATGAACGGCGGCCGCCGCATCGCGATGGCCGCGACGATCCTCGTCGACGGCGCGCCCGTCACCGTCTACGCGGTGCACCTCGAGAACCGGCTGAACGTGCGCGACCGCCGCGCGCAGATGACCCCGGTCCTCCTCCACGCCGAGGCGCAGCCCAACCCCGTCATCATCGGCGGCGACTTCAATACGAGCCCGTTCACCTGGATCGCGCACATCATCCCGATCCTCACCACGACCCAGGACGACCGCTTCGAGGAGCTCGTGCGCAGCCACGGCCTCGACACCCCTGTCGCCGAGAGCGGCGCCACGCATCGCAACCTAGCGATGAAGCTCGACGGCATCTACACCCGCGGCTTCACCACGACGAAGTTCGCCACCGCCGACGGGGTCGGACTCTCGGACCACCTCGCGCTGTGGGCCGATGTCGTCAAGAAAAACTGAGCGGACGCAGCCAGTTACAGAACGACGCGGCAATGTTGCTTGCATTCGCGACTCGGAATGAATATTCATTCCTTCGCAAGCCGATGGCGGTCCCGACGAAATCCAGCTCCGCGGTCGCCGGCAAGGGCGGCGGCGACAAGCGCGAGCAGATCATGGACGCCGCGCTCGCGCTGTTCGTGGAGCGCGGGTTCTACGGGACCACGGTCCCCGAGATCGCGGACCGCGCCGTCGTCGGCGCCGGCACCATCTATCGCTACTTCGAATCGAAGGACGCGCTCGTCAACGCCATCTACCGCGCCGAGAAGATGCGCTTCGGTCGCCTCGTCCTCGACGCGTTCCCCGTCGCCTCGCCGACGCGCGAGCAGTTCCGCCTCCTGTGGATGCGGATGGCCCGCTTCGCGACGGAGACCCCGGACAGCTTCGTCTTCCTCGAGCTGCACCACCACGCGCGCTACCTCGACGCCGAGAGCCGGACGGTCGAGGCCCGCATGCTCGACCTCTTCATCCACTTCATCGCCAACGCCCAGAGCCGCGGCGAGCTGAAGGCGGGCTCTCCGCGCCTCCTCATCGGCATGGTGATGGGCGCCTTTGTCGGCGTGATCCGGAACTGCGTCGAGCTCGAGCAGCCGCCGGGCGATGCCGACTGGAAGCTCGCCGAGCAGTGCATGTGGGAAGCCGTCCGCAGCTAAGAGCCCGCCACGGCCCCTTTTTTTGCTCACCTACGGAATGAACGTTCATTCTTTACCCTCTCAGGAGCTACCATGTCGTCCTCGAAGATCGTCCTCGTCACTGGCGCCACCGCGGGCATCGGCCGCATGTCCGCGCTCCACCTCGCCCGTCAGGGGCACCACGTCATCGCGACGGGTCGCAAGCTCGAGGAGCTGACGAAGCTCGCCGCCGAGGCCGCGGCCGAGCACCTCCGGGTCGACACCCTCCCACTCGACGTCACGTCCGACGACTCGATCCGCGCCGCCGTCGCGGCCGTCGACAAGCTCACCGCGAACCACGGCCTCGACGTCCTCGTGAACAACGCGGGCTTCGGTGTCCTTGGCCCCACGTCGGACATCACCGACGCCGAGATGCGCCGCCAGTACGAGACGAACGTGTTCGGGCTCATGGCCGTCACCCGCGCGTTCCTGCCCCGGATGCGCGACCGCCGCGCCGGGCGCATCGTCAACGTGTCGAGCGTCGGCGGCCGGATGACCCTGCCCTTCTTCGGCGTCTACAACTCCACGAAGTACGCCGTCGAGTCGCTGTCGGACGCCCTCCGTTACGAGCTGCGCGCGTTCGGCGTCGATGTCGTCCTCATCGAGCCCGGCGTCATCCGCACGAACTTCGAGTCGACCGCCGTCTCGAACCTCGAGCAGTTCAAGGGCTCGGTCTACGGGCCGTCGATGCTGAAGGTCGACGACCTCTCGAAGAAGCTGGACCGCTTCGCGTCCGAGCCCATCGTCATCGCCCGCGCGATCGCGAAGGCCGTCCGCGTCCGCCGCCCCGCCGCCCGCTACGTGGCGCCGCGCAGCACTTACTTCATCCTCGTCCTCCAGGCCGTGCTCCCGACCTCGATGTGGGACTGGTCGATGCGCAAGATGGGCTTTCTGACCCCGCACGCGCTCCAGGTCGATACGCGCGCGCCTTCCCAGCTCCCCGCCGCTGCGCCGGGAAGCTGATCTGATATGGTCCGCGGCCGATGGCCGATACCGACGACGATTTCGCTACCATGTTCGCCGAGACCGATCAGGCGAAGACCAAGAGCGCCGGCAAACGGCCGCGCGTAGGCGACCAGATCAAGGGCAAGGTGATCTCGGTCGGCAAGGACACCGTGTTCGTCGACGTCGGCGGCAAGGCCGAGGGCGCTCTCGAGCGTAGCCAGGTCACCGACAAGGACGGCAAGCTCCTCGTCAATCCCGGCGACCTCGTCGAGGCGCGGGTGGTCGGCGACCAGGGCGGCTCGCTGCAGCTCCGCATCCGCGTGGGCCGCGGCCCCGAGGCGAAGGCCGAGCTGACGCAGGCGATGGACCTCGGGATCCCCGTCGAGGGCACCGTCACCGAGGTCGTCAAGGGCGGCGTCTCCGTCGATGTCGCCGGCGTGCGCGGGTTCGTCCCCGCGTCGCAGATGGACGCGCGGTTCGTCGAGGACCTGTCGATCTACGTCGGCCAGCGCTTCACGTTCAAGATCACGCGCTACGAGGCCTCGCCGCGCGGCGGCAACCTCGTCCTGTCGCGGCGCGCGCTCGTCGAGGAAGAGAACCAGAAGCTCGCCACCGAGACGCGCAAGAAGCTCGTCCCCGGCGTGGTGCTGCGCGGCAAGGTCGTCGGCTTCAAGCCGTTCGGCGCGTTCGTCGACATCGGCGGCATCGAGGGCATGCTCCACGTGAGCGAGCTCGGCTACTCGCGCGTCGAGAAGCCGGAGGACATCCTCACGATGGGCCAGGAAGTCGACGTCGCCGTGCTCGAGATCAAGCCGGGCGAGAAGGGCGAGCGGATCAGCCTGTCGCTCAAGGCGCTCGCGGACGACCCGTTCCGCGCCGCCACCACGAACCTGCACGAGGGCTCGCGCGTGAAGGGCACGATCACGCGGCTCCAGCCGTTCGGCGCGTTCGTCGAGATCCTCCCCGGCGTCGAGGGGCTCGTCCACATCAGCGAGCTCGGCGCGGGTAAGCGCATCAACCACCCGAAGGAAGCGGTCGAGGTCGGGCAGACGGTCGAGGCGACCGTGCTCGCGGTGGATCACGAGCGCCGGCGGCTGTCGCTCTCGCTCGGCGCGGGCAACGACGGCGCGAGCGCCGAGGACATGGCGGCCGCGAAGCCGAACCCGCAGGCGAAGCTCGGCACGTTTGGCGACCTGCTGGCGAAGCTCAAGAAGAGATAGGGGCGCTACAGTTCGCGGATGCGAACCGCCATCATCCTGCTCTCGCTCGCGCTCGCCGCGGGCTGTCACCACAAGCCCGCCGGCACGACGACCACGCCCTCGGGCACGCCGGCCGGCGACCAGACCATGGGCGGCACGACGCCGTCGGGCGCGTCCATGGACGACCCGACGCCGAACTCGTCGGACCCGAACGGCAAGAAGCCGAAGACGCCGGAAGACCCGAAGTAGTCGGCGCTTACGAGCCCTCAGTCGACCTTCACGTACTCGAAGTCGCCGGGCAGGTTGTTGATGCCCTTCGCCGGCGGGGCGATCCAGTTCGCCATCTTGCCGCGCTCGTAGACCGGCTTCATGAGGCTCTTGATGTAGGTCTCGTCGGCCTCGGTCGGCAGCACGCTGTCGCGCTTCGCGTCCCACGTCGCCTGGTCGATCAGCGTGCCGTCGGGGGCGAAGCGCTGCGTCGCCCACATGCCGATGTTCCGGTTGAACCGGTTCGACGGCAGCGTGATCCGGAAGTCGATCCCTTCCTCGCGGATCGTCTTGTTCCAGCGGTCCACGCCGCGCTGGCAGTCCTTGATGTACTCGGTGCGCAGCACCTCGTTGAGCGCGGTGCGCATCGGCACGTCCTCGCGCAGGACCTTGCCCTCGCGCAGGACGTCCATCGAGAACGTGCTGCCGATGAGGTCGTGCTCGGTGTAGCGCTCTTCCTTGTAGCGACCCTTGAGCCCCGCCGCGAACGCGTCCGATGCGTTCGACGAGATCTCGCCGCCGAACAGATCGAGCGACAGCGGATACCAGAGGTGCACGTACTTCTGCAGCGTCGGCAGGTCGATGCCACCGGCCGCCCGCACGTCGCCGCCGGGCGCCGTCTTCATCAGCTCGCAGGCGCGCTTGCACACGCGCTGCACGCCGCTCTCGCCGACGAACAGGTGGTGAGCCTCCTCGGTCAGCATGAAGCGCGTGGTGCGCGCGAGCGGATCGAAGCCGCTCTCGGCCAGCGCCGACAGCTGGTACTTGCCGTCGCGGTCCGTGAACATCGTGAACATGAAGAACGAGAGCCAGTGCGAGGTCGGCTCGTTGAACGCGCCGAGGATGCGCGGCTTGTCGACATCGCCGCTGCGCCGCGCGAGCAACTCGTCGGCCTCCTCGCGCCCGTCGCGCCCGAAGTACGTGTGGAGGAGATAGACCATCGCCCACAAGTGGCGGCCCTCCTCGACGTTCACCTGGAACAGGTTGCGCAGATCATAGAGCGACGGCGACGTCTGCCCGAGCAGGCGCTGCTGCTCGACGCTCGCCGGCTCCGTATCGCCCTGCGTGACGATCAGCCGGCGCAGCATGTTGCGGAACTCGCCCGGGACCTCGTCCCACACGGGCTGGCCCTTGAAGTCACCGAAGCCGTGGACGCGGCCCTCCTGCTTCGGCTCGAGGAAGATGCCCCAGCGATAGTCCGGCATCCGGACATAGTCGAAGTGCGCCCAGCCCTCGCTCTCGACGGAGACGGCCGTGCGCAAAAAGATGTCCTTCTCCTGCCAGCCGCTCGGCCCCATCTCCTTCCACCAGTCGAGGAAGTGCGGCTGCCACGCTTCGAGCGCGCGCTGCAGGCGGCGATCGCCAGAGAGGTTGACGTTGTTCGGGATCTTGTCGTCGGTGATGACAGCGGGCATGGCTCAGGTCCTCTTCCACTGGAATTGCGGGCGCTCGGGGCGTCCGTACAAGGTGAGTGCGCCGTGCTCGCCCGTCGAGTTGG
>JANXOM010000111.1 GCA_025353585.1 Deltaproteobacteria bacterium | reverse complement strand
GCGCCAACGACGCCGAGCTCGTGCTCGCGGCGCTGCCCGACAACGCCGCGCGCGCCGCGGCCGAGAAGGCCGGCATGGTGGCGCCGCCCGCGCCCGCGGCCGCGGGCGAGCTCGTCGCCGACGCGCGCTGGTCCGGCGGCGCAGACCTCGACATCTCGCTCGTCACGCCCGACGGCACGCGCGTCTCGTGGATGGGCGGCCGCGACGGCACGAGCGTCACCGACGCGACGGCCACGGACCGCGAGAAGCTCGCGCTCCGCACGCTCAAGCGCGGCAACTACCTGATCGAGGTCTCGCGGATCGCCGGCACGTCGACCGCGCCCATCCGGGGCACGCTCGACATCACGGCCCTCGGCGAGCGCCGCGCCCTGCCCTTCGAGCTCGCCGGCGACCGCGTGGTCGTCGGCCGCATCTCCATCGCCCTCGAGGCCCACCTCGAGCCCGCCTGGTAGGGGACGGAGTCAAAGTTGTCAAGCGCGGGGTGAACTGACCCCGAACGATCTCGCGTTGTTACCGGGGGACGGAGTCAAAGTTGTCAAGCGCCGCGCGGGCCCCGCCGCCGGTCACTGCCGCGAGATGACGGCGACGATCGAGTCGGGCGCGTTGTCGGTCGGGGTCGGGCCCTGGCCGCTGCCGGAGCCGGTCTGCGCCACCGGCGGCGGCCGCGGGCAGCTCGCGGATACGGCCCAAGCCCCATCTGGCGTCGCCAGCGCGAGCCACTGATCCGGCTCGAGGATCGCGCGGCGGCCGGCATGGCCCACGGCGATCCGACACGGCGCGGTGCTCACGAGCTCGAGCGTCCAGCCCGCGAGCAGGGCGCGGCTGGTGAACGTGGCCGCGCGCACGCCGCGGGCATCGAGCACCGCGAACGACGCGTCGAACGTGAAGGCCCCGACCTGGACGCTCGTCGCGCGTACGTGCACGACATCGCCGCGCGAGAACGGCACGCCGACCTCGCTGCGCAACGAGAAGCTGCGGTCCTCCGGCGCCTCGGCGCCATCGAGCTCGATGTAGGTCCACAGCGGATCATCCGGGTACGGCTCGGCCTTCGTGACGACTCGGCGCGCGTCCCACGCGCCCCGATGGCGGCCCGGTGCGCTCACGACGATCGTCGCGGCCCGAGCGGCGGCGTCGAGAGGCGGGGCCGGCGTGTCCATCCGACCGGCGCGCGGCGGCGAGACGTGCGCCGTGTCCACGGACCGTGGCGCGCGCGGCACGACGCCAGCGCAGCTCGCGAGCAGCCCGGCGAGCCCCGCCGCGGCGAGGCGCATCAGCTGTCCTTGACGCGTGCGTTGTCGGGGTCGTAGAGCGGCTTGAACGACGCGCGACAGGGATACAGCGTGCCCGCGATCTCGACCTCCCAGCGCCCGCTGCCGATTAACGCGTTGTCGATCGCCGCGCCGCCGGTGCCGCGCTCGATCATCGCGAGTCCGACCGCGCCGCCGAGGGTGTGCCCGTACGACGCGGTGCGCACGTAGCCGACCGGCTCGCCATCGCGGCGCACGACCTCCGCGTGCACGAGCATCGGCTCTGGATCCGTCACGATGATCTGCACGAGCCGGCGCGGCAGCGGGCCCGCCGCCTTCTTCGCGACGACGGCGTCCCGGCCGAGGAAGTCGCCCTTCTTCAGATCCACCGCGAAGCCGAGGCCGACCTCGAGGACGGAGTCCGTGTTGTCGATGTCGTGGCCGTAGTCGCGATAGCCCTTCTCCATGCGGAGGCTGGCGAGGGCCTTGAGGCCGGCGTGCACGAGGCCAACCGACTCGCCGGCCGCGACGATGCGGTCGTACACGTGCACGGTCTGCTCGGTCGGGATGTAGAGCTCGTAGCCCAGCTCGCCGAGGTACGTGATGCGGATGCACAGGACACGCGCGTAGCCGATGTCGATCTCGCGCGCCGTGCGGTACGGGAACGCGGCGTTGGAGAGATCGGCGGACGTCAGCGCCTGCAAGAGCTCGCGCGAGCGCGGGCCCTGGATGTTGAGCTGACCGTACGCCGACGTCATGTCGGACGTGAAGCAGTGCGCGTCGTCGGGGGTGTTGCGCTGCAGCCACGTCAGCGCGTGCCGATGCACGGTGTCCGACGCCACGACCCAGTAGCGCTCGTCGTCGAGCTTGGCGACGGTGAGGTCGCCCTCGATGGTGCCCGCCTTCGACAGCCACTGCGTGTACGTGATCCACTCGCGCGGCCCGTCCACGCGATTCGCCGAGATGTACTCGAGCACGCGGCCAGCATCGCGGCCCTGCGCGAGGAACTTCGACATGAAGGACATGTCCATCAGGATCACGCCATCGCGCGCGGCCCGGTGCTCGGCGGCCCACTGCGCGAACCAGCGCTGGCGGCCCCACGACAGCGGTCCGGGCTCCGCGGTCACGCCGACGCCGGCGTACCAGTCCGCGCCTTCCCAGCCGGAGACGTCGCGGAAGTAGGCGCCGCGGAGGACGAGGCGGTCGTGGATCGGCGAGAGCTTCGCGCCGCGCGCCGTCTGCATCGAGTGCGTCGGGTAGTGGCACTTGTAGACCATGCCGAGCGACTCGACGGTGCGCGTGCGCCGGTAGTCGGGCGTGGTCTGGTACGGCTGCAGGCGATCGACGTGCATGCCCGTGACGTCGACGTCGGGCTGGCCGTTGATGATCCAGTGCGCGAGGACGCGCCCGAGGCCGCCGCCGGTGATGATGCCGATGGAGTTCATGCCCGCGGCGACGAAGTAATTGCGCAGCTCCGGCGTCTCGCCGACGCAGGGGCGCAGATCGGGCGTGAAGCTCTCCGGGCCGCAGAAGAACTTCTTCACGCCGACCTCGAGCGAGCGCGGGATGCGCTTCATCGCCGTCTCGAGGTAGCCGCTCATGCGATCCCAGTCCGGCGGGATCTCGGCGAACGAGAAGTCATCGGGGATGCGGCCGACGTTCCATGGCGCGCAGACTGGCTCGAAGAGGCCGACCATGAGGCCGCCGACCTCCTCGCGGAAGTAGCCGTGCGACGCCGGATCTTCGAGGACCGGCATCGACGCCGTGAGGCCCGGCATCTTTTCGGTGATGAGGTAGTAGTGCTCGGCGGCCTGGAGCGGGACGGAGATGTTGGCCGCGCCGGCGAGCTGGCGGGCCCACATGCCGGCGCAATTCACGACGTACTCGCATTCGATCACACCGCGCTGCCCTTCGGCAGCGCTTCGCGCGAGGCCGGCCCCGCGCTCGCCGGTTCCGCGATCGTCGGCGGTGGCCCAGGTGACGCCGGTGACGGCGCCGCGCGCCCGCGTGATGCCGGTGGCGGAGACGCCCTCGAGGATCCGCGCGCCCTGCATGCGGGCACCCTTCGCGAGGGCCATGGTGACGTCGACGGGGTTCGCGCGGCCGTCTTCTTTGACGTAGAAGCCGGCGAGGACGTCGTCGGTGCGGGCGAGCGGGAACAGATCGCTGACCTCGCGCGCGGAGATCTCGTGCACGTCCACGCCGCAGTAGCGATTGAACGTGGAGATGCGGCGGTACTCCTCGAGGCGATCGGACTCGGTCGCGATCTCGATGAAGCCGACGGGCTTGAAGCCGGTATCCTGCCCGGTCTCCGCCTCGAGGCGGGCGTAGAGATCGCGCGTGTACTTGCGCATCTCCGTCGACGTTTCGGACGTGGAGCCGAACGTCACGATCAGGCCGGCGGCGTGCCACGTGGTGCCGGAGGTGATGCGGTCGCGCTCGAGGACGACGACGTCGCGCCAGCCCATGTGGGCGAGGTGATACGCGACGGAGCAGCCGATGATGCCGCCGCCGATGACGACGACGCGCGCGCGCGCGGGGACCTGGGGACTCGTCACGCGTCACCTCTCTTCGAGCCGGGTTTCGAGCCGGGTTCTTCGACGGCGATCTGGAACGTGGCGAGGGCCTTGCGGATGAGGGCCCAGACGGCGCCGGCGTCGCTGGTGACGTCGTCCCAGCGGCCGGTGAAGCGGCCGCAGAACGAGGTCTTGAGGATCTCGGGGAGCGCGCGCTTGCCGTCGGCGGCGAACAGCGGGTGCGCGAGGTAGACGCAGGCTTCGTCCGTGGCGCGGACAGAGAGGGTGCCGGGGAGATCGGGTGCGTTGCGGACCGCGTCGGCGACGGCGACGATGATCTCGAGGTTGGTGGCGGAGAGCTCGGGGTGGCGGCGCGCGAGGATGTCCTGCTCGGCGTGCGGCGGCGGGTAGGTCATCTGGAGCGGGGCGAAGCGATCGAGCTGGGCGGCGTCGATGCCGAACGTGCCGCTGAACTCGCGGCCGCGGTTGACGGCGGCGATGAACTGCACGTTGTCGGGGATCGGGATGAAGGTGTTCTCGATGGGATGGAAGACGCGGCGCGTGGCGTCGAGGGCGGGCATGAGGGCGTTGCGCGCGGACTCCTGGCAGCGGTTGAGCTCGTCGAGGAAGACGAGGTAGCGCGTCTCGGGGTGGTCGGCGGCTTGCTCGATGGCGATGAGGATGTCGGTCTTGATGAAGTCGGTGACAGGGGCGCCGGACGCGGACGCGCGCACCTGGATCGTGACGAAGAAGTCGCTGGCTTCCACGACGGCGCCGCAGTTGAAGAAGACGAACGCCATGCCGAGGCTGTCCGCGATCGAGCGGGCGAGGACGGTCTTGCCGCAGCCCTGCGGGCCATCGAGGAGGATGTTGAGGCCGCCCTCGAGGCAGACCTGGAGCTTCTTGCTCACGACGGGGTCGAGGTACACGCCCTCGATGCGAAACGGCGCGCGGCCGACGAACTCGACCTCGATGCGACCGCGGTCCTCGCGCTCGGGCTTGTGGACGACGACCACGCGCACGACGCACGGGACGCCGGCGACGATGCGCTCGTCGTTGGACAGGACGACCTTTGGCGTCCGGCGGCCGTCCAGGTGCGTCGCACGCAGCTTGAAGGCCGAGCCCTCCGCGGCGTTGGGCCAGAAGGTGGCCTCGACGGTCTTGCCCGGGGTCAGCTCCTCCACGGTCCACTTGCCCATGCTCGCCGAGCCTGGGGGACGGTGTAACACCTGTCAACCCTGCGGTTTTAGAATCTTCAATCGCTGCGCGCTCTTACCTGGGGACGGTGTAACACCTGTCCGCTGCCGCGGCCATCGCGGCGATGTCCGGCCTTCGGACAGCAGACCGCGCGCTACCCCGGTCACAGGTGACAGGTGTTACACCGTCCCCCGCTAACCGCGCCAAATTGTTGGGGTTGCTTCAGACAAGCGGTTGACAGGTGTTACACCGTCCCTGGGTCAGGAGAGGGCCTTGCCGACGAGGGTCGCGATCATGCGACCGAAGCCCGCGACGGCCACGTCGGGGTTGGCGTCGTCGAGCACGACGTAGTGCGGGAAGCAGACCTCGTCGAGCGCGCGCACGGCGACCTGGGCGCAGAGGATGCCGCGCCGCCGGTGGAGCTCGGTCACCAGCGCGCGCAGCGCATCGAGGGAGCACTCGGTCGGCAAGCCGTCGCTGATCATCACGAGCACCTTCGCGCGCCTCCGCGACGCCGCCGCCACGTTCGCCGCGTGGAAGAGCGCCGCCGCGTCGTTGTTGCCGCCGTCCGAGCGCAGCGCCGTGACCGCGCACTCGCGCGCATCGCCCGCGTCGAAGATCGTGCTGTCGGTGAACCCGAAAAACCGCGCCTCGATCCCGTCGACGCCGCGGCACGCCTCCGCCACGAGCACCGCGAACTTCTTCGCCCGCTCGATGTTCTGCCCCGCCTGCATCGAGCCCGAGCAGTCGATGATCACCGCGAGGAAGAGGTCCGTCTTCCGGACCGGCGCGCGCGCGATCAGGATCCGCGGATCGCCCCGCGTGACGAGCGCCCGCAGCCGCCCGCGATCGAGCGCGCGCCCCGCCGTCCGCGCCTTCTGCGGCTGCCACCGGATCCCGAGCGCGTCGAGGTGGATGCGCAGCCGCGTCGCGTGCCGCCGCACGGCCAGCACGAGCGCCGCGTGCAGCGCCGGATCGCCGCGCAGCCGCACCACCGTCGCGATGCGGTCGAACTCCGCGTCCGGGGCGACGTTGATCCACAGCCGGCCGCCGCCGCCCTTGTCGCTCGTCCGCGAGCGCGCGCGCGGGTCCAGCACGCGCTGCACCTCCTTCTGCAGCGCCTCGTCGGAGATCCCCGCGCCGAACACGTCGTCCTCGCGCTCGCCGAACGCGAGCCCCTCCGGCCCGCCGAACACCTGCGCGACCGCGACCGCGCCGCCGAAAAGATCCGCCAGCGCCC
Source organism: Deltaproteobacteria bacterium (assembly GCA_025353585.1). GTDB lineage: Bacteria > Myxococcota_A > Polyangia > Haliangiales > Haliangiaceae > JABFXX01. The sequence continues at coordinate 23,229 of JANXOM010000111.1, read as the reverse complement.
GCGTGAGCGCGTACAGCGCCGGCATGTCGAGGTGCCGCAGGTCCTTGCCGCCGCACAGCGCGAGCGCCCGTTCGACGACCGGATCGCGCTCGCGATTGCCGAGCCCCATGCGCAACGCGCGCGCGAACCGCGCCAGCGGGTGCCCGTTGCGCGCCAGCTCGCCGAGCACGGCGCCGCGCCGCAGCCGCACCGAGCGCTCGTCGAACGCCACGCCGAGATCCGCCGCGATCAGCGCCGGCGCCGCCGAGCCGCGCAGGGCCGCGAGTAGTCGCGCGAGCGGCATCTCCTGCGGCGCGTGCTGGAACGCGTACGCGCCGAGCCGCTTGAGCCGATCGCCGTAGCTCGCGTCGACCGCGCGCAGGTTCCGCTCGAGGTGCTCGTCCGCGACGAGGTTCAGGAGCGGCCCGAGCCCCTCGCCGTGCGCGCGCTGCCACAGCGCCTGCGCGGCCTCGCCGCGGTGATAGACGTGGTGGCCGAGCTCGTGGAGGATCAACCCCTCGACCACATCCTGCCCGTGCGCCTCGGCGCGCAACATCGGCAGCGGCGAGACAAAGATGCGCGCCCCCTTGTCGAGGTACGTGTGCCCGAGGTCGCGCTCGGAGCTCGTCATGTGGACCGCGAACAGCTTGCCGGTCAGCTCGACGCCGCGCCGCACGCCCCACGCGAACACCTCCGCCACGCGCCCGAGGTTGTCGGCGGCCGCGACGGCGGACACGGCCCGCGCCGATGCGGCCTTGCGCGCCGGGGCCGTCGACGCCTCGTCGAGGATCCGCCCCCACAGCGCGACCGACGCGCTCGGCACCAGGTGCAGCGCCGCGACGAGCCGCTTCTCGCTGCACGCCGCCGGCCCCCCGATCATCGCCGCGTCGACGAGCCGCTCGCACGCGTCCGCGAGGATTCCCCCTCGCAGCGTGCCCAGCGCGCGCTGCCAGTCGTCGGCGCGCTCGTCGGCGATGTGCTCGAGCGCGATCGGCAGCGCCGAGGCATCGCCCCGCGCGAGGAGCCGGGCCGCCGCGTCGCGCCGCATGTGCAGCGGGCGCTCGCCGTCGACCTCGAGGAACCGGTGTAGCGCCGCCGCCACCTCCGGCGTCACGGGGTCCGCCGCGAGCAGCTCGATCAGCGCGCGCTTGTACGCGTGGTGGTGGGCGGCATCCGCGAGCTCGAGGGCCAGCGGGAGGGGCGCGACGACGCGCTCCAGCGCCGCCAGGTCCTCGCGGCGAAACCAGCCGCTCGACTCGGCGCGGACCGCCGCGAACACGCGCGGCAGCTCGGCGCGATCGCCGCGCGCCACGAGGCCGAGGCACAGGTAGAACTGCCACGCGGGCTCGAGCGCGGCCGCGGCCGCCATGGCGCGCGCGACGGCCAGCGCCGGCTCGCTCTCCCACATCGCGATGCTCGCGAGCAGCGGCAGCGGCGAGGGTAACGAGTCGATGCGGCCGAGCAGCTCGGCGAGCCGCGCCTCGCCCGGCGGGCCCGCGAGCAGCAGCCCGAGCACGGCCTCGTGGACGAGCGGCGAGCGCGCATCGGTGCACCAGTCCGCGAGTTGATCGAGATCGGGGCACCGGCGGATCTGCTCGATCAGCGTGTGCGGCGGCGGTGGGGGCGGCGCGGGCGGCGGGGGCGGGAGCCCGCTCGTCCGCACGATGCGCTCGAGGAGCCCGCGCGTCTCGGCGCTCGCATCTCCCACCCGGTCGAGCACGATCGGCCGCAGGTCGACGATCGCGGCCGCGCCGCACTCGCAGAGCGCGACCATGATGCGCGCCGCCGCGTACCCGACGCCGTGCGGCTGATCGATCCGCCCCGCCGCGTACACCGCGGTGTCGGCCCCGACCTCGCGCGCGAGCTGCGTCGGCGAGCGGTAGCGCTGGATGACGAGGTCCTCGGCGATCCCACGCCACAGCGTCGCGCGCGCGAGCCACCCCGGCAGGCCCTCGAGCATGCGCAGCACGGCGCCGACGCCGCCGGTCACGCCCACCCACTGCGCGAGGGCCTCGGTGTGCTGCTCCCAGCGCCACAACCGCGCGTGCGCGAGCGGCGACAGCTCGGACGCGCCGAGCCACGCCTCCGCCGTCGCATCGTCGAGCTCGATCGCGAAGCCGGGCGTCATGGTCGCGTGCCGGTCCAGCTCGCGTGCGACGTCACCCAGCGCATCGCCGCAGCCGAGGAGCGCGGCGCACGCGGCGGCGGATGCGGCGGGAGCCCGCGAGGCGAGCGCGGAGACGACGCCGGTCACGGGCGCGGCGAGCGCGGGCGCGAGGGCCTCGGCGAGATCCGCGACCGCGCACGTCGCGATGGTCGTGATCTCCGCGCTCGTCAGCGCGCGGCTGACGCGCATCGGCTTGATGACCGTGACGAGCGGATCGCCGGCCTTCAGCGCTCGCGCGGCCCAGGCGCGCACGGCCGGATCGCGATGCTTGACGTACGCCGTCGCGACCGCGAGCTCGCGCGAGCGCGGCGGCGGGTCATCGCCCCCGAACGCGGCCACGAGCGTGCGCGCGTCCGCATCGGCGAGCGCATCGGCGACGGCCCGGAGCACCGCCACGTCGATAACGCGGACGACCGCGAGCAGCACGCGCCGCGCGAGCTCCGCGTTCGTCATCGCGAACAGCGCCTCGAGGGAGTCGGCGATGCCGCCGTGCTTCATGTACGGCAGGACGGTGGCGGCGACCGTGGCGAGGCGATCGTCGGTCCCCGCCGCGGCCCCGACGAGCGCGGCGAACAGCGCGGCTTGCCGGTGCGGCCACGCGAGCGTGGTGAGGAACGCGTCGAGGCGCTTGTCGCGCCACGTCGCGATCGCCTGGCCGCACAGCGCGATGTAGCGCTCCGGCCGCGTGGCGACGACGCGCGCGAGCCACTTCGGTTCGAGCGGCAGCGAGTCGCCGGGCAGCGCGCACACGACGGCCCAGCCCGCATCGTCGGCGACGAGCGCGCCGACCACGCGCTCGAGCCCGAGCGCCTCCTCGACCGCGGCGAGCCGCTGCGCCGGGAGCAGGCCCGCGATCGCGGCCGCGCTGGCTAGATCGGCGCGGCCGGCGCCGGCATCGCGCAACGCGGGGAGCGCGAGCAGGGGCCTGACCGCGTCCGCGCTCGGCCGCAGCGGCCAGCCGTGACGCACGAGGCCCGCCGCCGCGTCGGGCAGCGCCGCGCGCGCCAGCCACGCGTGCCCGAGCAGCAGCGGGTGGAGGGCGGTCGCGGCGGCGAGGACGCTGGGCCGTGCATCCCCACGCGCGCGGGCGCCGAGCAGCGCCGCGACATAACGCTGCGAGAGCGCGTGGTGCTTCTTCGGCGGTAGCGCCGCGACGAGGCGGTCGAGGAGCGCGTCGTCCGCGACGGCGACGAGCGCGTCGAACGGATCCTGCGCCGCCGGCGCCGGGAGCACGGGGAGCGCGGCGAGCCCGTCGAGGTACGTCGCGGCCGCTTCGGACGAGCGGCCGCGCTCCGCCTCGAGGAACGTGCGCAGCTCCGGCGTCGGCGTGGCGTGGATGCGGGCGGCGAGATCGTCGGCGGAGAGCGCGCCATGGGCGTGGAGCTCGAACGCGAGCGCGAGCATGCCGCTCGGCCACGGGATCGCCCGCGCGAGCGCGGCGGCGGCGGGGTCTGGATCGCCCCGCGAGTAGATCGCGATCTCGGCGACCTTTGTCCCGAGGTCGCCCGCGAGCGCGGCGCGGCGCACCTCCGGGTGCGCGTGGAAGAGCGCGTGCGCGAAGCGAACCGGCGCCTCGCGGGCCGTCGCGCGCAGGGCCTCGACGGCCGTCGTGCTGACGTCGGGTGCGGAGTCGGCGAGCGCGCCGACGAGCAGCCGTACGCCAGGCACGCCCCGAACACCCGCGAGCGCGCGCACGGCAGCGGCGCGCAGCTCCGGATCGGGCGCCGTGACGAGCCGGGCGAGCCCGCCGAGGTACGGCCCGCGCTGCGGAAGCCCGAGCGCACCGAGCGCGTCGAGATCCGCCGGCGACACCGAAGCGGTCGCGAGTCGTCGTCCGATGTCCAGGTCGCGCAAAGTCGAGTCGAGGTTAGACCGGATGCGACGCGAGATGCTCGCGGCGCCCCGGTCGGATCAGCAGACCGGATGCGACGCGAGATGCTCGCGGCGCCCCGGTCGGATCGACATGCAGGGCGTCGCGGCCACCCGCGCGCACACCGATCTCGCGCGTGACCTCCCGGTAACGTCTCGCGCACAGGCCGCGCAGGACGTCGTCGGAGGCGTCGGCGAAAGATCGGCGTACGACCCGATCCGGATCCGGCCAGCCTCGCGTCACGCCATTGCCCTCGCGAGTCCCACCGTGGCGGCGGGCCGCGAAGCGACGCGTGAAGCGAGTCATGCCGGAGGTCGATGGCGCGAGAAGTCGTACCCGAAGGCACCGCTTGCGGTGATGGCGCAGTGCCGGGTGCGCGCCCAGCTGCTCCCGCCAGAGGAGCTGTCGCGCTGGCGCGCTCGCGTGCCGTGAAGCACGAGACATCGTGTTCCGGATCGGACGGCGGCATGGCCGCGACGCCCGAATCCAAGAGCTATGTCAGATGAGGTTCGCTTGCATGAGGACCGCCGGCGCGAGCCACCACAGATGCCACAGCCGTCCACGCACGAGCAAGCAGAATCGATCTACGCGAACTACGCGTTCTGGTCGCCGACGAGATCCAGGAACGTGTACCGGTTCCGCGTCGCGCGCGCAAACCGCAGCGCGTCCGCCACCAGCGCCGCCGGCCAGCCCAGCGCCGCCGGCGTCAGCGGGCTCCCCGCCGCCGCGAGCGCCGCGCGCAGCATGCCCGCGTGCACGAAGCTCGCCCCGATCCGGGTCCGGATCGCGTCCCAGTCGCGCGCGAGCTGCGCCGTGCGCGCCTCGGCCGCCGCCACATCCAGCCGCTTGCCCGCGAATTCCGCCCAGCACAGCTCGCCGGCGACCGGGCCGAAATGCGCGAGCACGGCGTCGCGATCGAGCGGCGTCGGCCCGAGCACCGGCGGCGCCGTGCGCGCGAGCAGCGCCCCCTGCAACTCGGCCATGACGAGCGCCGTGACGCCCGTCTCCTCGCCATGCAGCGAGCTCGGCAAGCCCGCCGGCCGCACGAGCTCGACGTAGTGCGCCAGCATGTGCTCGCCCTGGCTCGCCGGAAAGCTACCGCTCGCCAACGTCATGCCGAACCCGGAGAGCACGAGCGTGCGCACGAGGTGCTCCATCGCCTCGAGGTCGCCGGCGGCCAGCGCGGCCGCGCGCGGGAACAGCTCCGCCTCGTCGCGCGCCAGGAGCGCGAACGGCACCTCGCGATACGGCTGGCCGAGGAGCAGGTGCGCGAGCAGCCAGTCGGCCTGCGCCGTCGAGCGACACGCGCTGTCGCCGAGCCCCGCCCGGATCATGCGCACCGGCGCTGCCGCCAGGATCTGCAGATCGCAGAACACGCCGACCGGCGCCGCCGCGCGCACCGAGCGCTTGAGGCCCGCCTCGGTGATCGACGCGCTCACGGACGTATAGCCGTTCATCGACGGCGCCGTCGCGAACGTCAGCTGCGGCACCCCGAGCCGCAGCGCCGCCATCTTGCACAGGTCGTTGATCGTGCCCGAGCCGACGGCGATGACGCAGTCGACGCGCCCGTGCTCGATGATCGCCGCGCACAGGGTGTCGATCGTCGTCGCGTCGGCGTGGGGGCGCGCGGGCAACACCACCGAGCACACGAGCGCCGGCCCGCGCAGCGCGGCTTCGACCCGCGCGCCGAGCACGCGATGCGTGTCGACATCGGACACCACCGCGAACCGCTCGCCGACCCCGACCGAGTCGATCCACTGCCGCTCGCTGCCCGCCAGCTGGTCGCCGATCGCCACCGCGCGCACGGAGGTCCCCAGCCGCTCGCCCGTCTCCGCGTCGAGGTAGGTCCCGGCGAGGAGCTCGGCGATCGGATCAGAGACAGGCATCGAGGATGTCTTGCAGCTGCGTGCGGAGCAGGCCCTTTCGCGGCGAGAACGAGCCGTCGAACGCCGCCGAGCCGATCGTGAACGCGTCCGCGCCCGCCTCGCGCAGCGCGCGGATCTGCGCCGCGGTGGTCACGCTGCCGGCGACGAGCAGGTACCCGTCGCCAACGCCGCGCCGCGCCGCGCGCACGAGCTCGAGCGGATCGGCCTCGGTCGCGCGATACGCGAGCAGGTCCACGCCGGCGCAGCCTCGCTCGCGAAAGCGTCGGCAGTCCGCCTCGACGTCCGCCGGTGAGCCGCCGAGCTTCGTCGGGTGCCCGACGGGGCGGCCCGGAAACGGGTTATACGTCGTCGCGGAGCCCGCGAGGATGTCGAGCGTCTCGCCGACCTGGGTGCCGCCGAGCAGGCGGTCGATCCCGATGTCACGAGCGACGCGCGCCGAGCGCAGCGCCGCCTCCGGCGAGGTGCTCACGACCTCCATGTAGCTCGTGGCGCCGGTCTCGCGGATCCGCGCAGCGAGCTGGCCGAGCACCGCCGGCGGCACGCCGACGTCCTTGAAGCCGAGGTGCCGCAGCCCGAGCGGCGCGATGTGATCGAGCACCTCGAGGCTATCGGGGACGGTCTGGTCGGCGCGCGTGAGCATGAACACGAAGTCCATGCGTACAGCGTATCATCGCGCGCCTCCCATTCGCGGCGAGCGCGGCGTGCGCGGCGTGCGCCGTTGCCGCAAGCGAGCGCCGGCGCTCATCTCCGCCGCCGCGGCTGCCGCGAGCGGCGGCGCGTCCGTCACATGCGCGGTCTGCGCGCTCGACATGAGCACCGCGTTAGGCGGCGCGTCTAACGTCCGGTGCATCGGGCCAGCGTCGCGCGAACCCGCTATGGTCGTCACGCATGCCTGTTCAGGTCGGAACGAACCTCTCCGTACAAGGCTTCGGCTACATCGGCGACGGGAGCAGCAAGCGCCTCGTCGGACCACGCGTCGAGGGCCACGACCTCACGGGCCGCGCCGGCTCGCTGAAGTGGGCCGTCGCGGATCTCCTCCTCGACAAGGTCGAGGGCCGGCTCGACGTCACGCGGTGGGCCGCCGAGGCCGCGTCGCTCGGCACGGCTCGACTCGTCGACGACTCGGGCAAGCTCGACGTCGCGATCGATCGCGTGGAGATGCCCAACGGGATGGCGCTCGCCAGCGGCGCGAAGGGCGTCGAGATCCTCTCGCCGCACTTCACGCTCTCCGAGGTGCGGTTGACGGTGCTGAACCCCGCGCCCGCCGACGACGCGCCGGCCGATCCGCCGCCCGCGGCGCCCGCGAAGGCCGCGCCCCCGTCCGGCCTCCGGCAAGAGCAGCTGCGCTTCCTCGACAGCCTGGCCGGGCACGTCGACGTGACGGTGAAGGTGAAGCTGCACCTCCCCGTGATCGGTACGCGCACGCTCGACCAGGCGCTCGACGTCAAGATCCAGGACGGCAGCCTCGACTACCGCGCGCTGGAGGACCAGCTCGACTGGCTCGAGGGCCGCTTCCTCGACTTCAAGCACACGGACGACCGGCTCGCGGTGACCTGGCGCGTGCCGATCTTCGGCTCCAAGCACGAGCTGATCGCGTGGCACCTCGATCCGGAGGCCGCCACCCTCGCGTCGTTCGGGCGCGTCCCCGTGCGCGCCCTCGCCGACTACGAGCTCCCCAAGAAGGACGACGACGACACCGACACCGAGGACGCCGCCGACAAGAAGCCCGAGCACCACGACGACAAGGGCGAGGGGGACGGGCTACTTCGCCAGCTGACGCTCGATGCGATCGACGTCGCGCTCTCGCTGCTCGCCCCGCGCACGTTCGAGGTCGGCGGGGGCATGATCGCGTTCGGCGGCGACGGGCAGCCCGGCATGGTGGACCTGAAGGTCACGGGCCGCGTGGCCCTGCATGGGCCCGGCGCGCTGCACGGCTCGATCGGCGCGCTCGACACGACGATCAAGGATCTCCAGCTCGGCGGGATCGTGATGTCCGCGGACCGCCTGAGCATCGATGGGATCGACGCGCTCGAGGTCGAGTTCGACGGCTTCCGCCTCGTGAAGGCGACGATGGTGATCCACCGCGTCACCGCCACGAACCTCGTCGTGAAGATCGGAGCGTAGACCGCAAGAGCGCCCGGCCGCCGCGGAGGACCGTCGCCCGGCCGCCCGGCCGCCCGGCGTCCTGGCGGGTTACCGCGCTGGCCCGATCATGTCCTCGGGCCGCACCCACGCGTCGAATTGTTCGCCGGTCACGAGGCCGAGCGCGACGGCGGCCTCGCGCAACGTGGTGCCGTCGTGGTGCGCTTGTTTCGCGATCTTCGCCGCCGCGTCGTACCCGACGTGCGGCGCGAGCGCGGTCACCAGCATCAAGCTTCGCTCGAGCTTGCGCGCGATCTCGGCGCGGATCGGCTCGATGCCACGCGCGCAGTGCTCGTCGAACGAACGGCTGGCATCGCCGAGCAGCCGGATCGACTGGAGGACGCCGTGGATCAGCACGGGCTTGTAGACGTTGAGCTCGAAGTTGCCGCTCGCGCCGGCGAACCCGACGGTGACGTCCGTCCCCATGACCTGCGCGCACACCATCGTCATGGCCTCGCACTGCGTCGGGTTGACCTTGCCTGGCATGATCGAGCTGCCCGGCTCGTTCTCGGGGATGGCGATCTCGCCGATGCCCGAGCGGGGTCCGCTCGCGAGCCAGCGCACGTCGTTCGCGATCTTGAACAGCGAGGTCGCCAGCGCGCGCAGCGCCCCGTGCAGCATCACGAGGGGGGCGTGCGACGCGAGCGCGGCGAACTTGTTCGGCGCCGTGACGACAGGCAAGCCGGTCAGCTCGGCGAGCTTGGCCGCCGCGCGCACGGCGAGCTCGGGGGGCGCGTTGAGGCCCGTGCCGACGGCGGTCCCCCCGAGCGCGAGCTCGCGGACGGCCGGCAACGTCGCGTCGAGGGCGGCCGTGCCCTGGTCGAGCTGCGCGACCCAGCCGCCGATCTCCTGGCCGAGCGTGATCGGCGTGGCGTCCTGGAGGTGCGTGCGGCCGATCTTGATGACATCGGCGAACGCGGCGGCCTTCGCGGCGAGGGTCTCGCGCAGGGCGGCGAGCGCGGGCGCGAGCTGGGCGGCGACCGCGCCGAGGGCGGCGAGGTGCATCGCCGTCGGGAACGCGTCGTTGCTGCTCTGCGACAGGTTCACGTGGTCGTTCGGATGGATCGGCGCCTTGCTGCCGCGCTTGCCGCCGGCGAGCTCGTTCGCGCGGTTCGCGATGACCTCGTTCACGTTCATATTTGTCTGCGTGCCGCTGCCGGTCTGCCACACGACGAGCGGGAACTCGCCCGGATGCTGGCCCGCGATCACCTCGTCCGCGGCCCGGACAATCAGGTCGCGCTTGTCGACCGCCAGCAGACCGAGCTCCGCGTTGACGAGCGCGCAGGCCTTCTTGATCTGCGCGAGCGCCGCGATGAGCTCCGGCGTGAACCGCTCGTCCCCGATGCGAAAGTGCAGCCGGCTGCGCTCGGTCTGCGCGCCCCAGTACCGGGCGTCCTCGACCTCGATGGGCCCCATGCTGTCGGTCTCGGTGCGCGTGGCAGGGCTCATGCTTTCGGCTCGACCTCGCTCGAGTGGCTCGGGAGCTATTCGATCGGCGGGCGGGCGTTGCGGCCGACGCGCGGGCGCAGCTGGTTCGCGCGCGTGGCCGCGTCCGCGAAGCTCGGGTCCCGCTTGAGCACGAGCTCGAAGTAGTAGAGCGCCTCGGTGTCGTCGCCGATGGCCTCGTACGTCTGACCGATCTCGTAGTAGAGGCTCTGCCGCTCGGCCTCGCTGACCGTGTCGCTGTGCAGGCCCTGCTTGAACTGGTGGATCGCCTCGGACGCGTTGCCCTGCTCGCGATGGCACATGCCGATCATGAGGCGGCCCTTCACCTCGCGGCCCGGCGCGCGCAGCGTCTTGTCGAACGCCTTCACGGCCTCGTCGAACAGGCCCATCTCCTTGTACGCGAGGCCGAGGTCGAAGTGCGTCTCCGCGTCGTTGTCCTCGACGGGCTTCTCGAGCGTGACCTGCGGCATCTTGCGCGACGGGCTCGCCGCGACGAGCGGGCTCTCGTCGTCGTGCAGCGTGCCCTCGAGGTCGTCGAGCTCGTCGAGCTCGAGCGCCTCGGTGCCGTCGCCGTCGTCGCCCGCGATGACCTCGCCACCGCTATCGGTGCCCTCGCCCGCCACGACCTCGATCGGGTCGTCGAGCTCGTCATCGCCATCGAGCATGTGGTCGCTGCCGCCCGTCGGCGTCTCGGACGCCATCGCCTGCACGTCGCGCAGCTTCGCGGAGATCAACCGGTGGTTCGGATAGCGGGTGAGCAGCTCGTGCAGGACGTCCGTCGCCTCGACGTACATGCCCTGCCCGACGTAGAAGTCCGCGGCGTCGAGCTCGTCTTCGACGGACGATTCGGCACGACCGCCCGGGGCCGGCGCGTGCGTCTCGACCGGGATGAGATCGTCGTCGAGATCGACGTTGCCGGTCGAATCGATGTGGTGCGCCGCGGTCGGATCCGCGTACGCCGGCGTCTGCACCGACGCCGTGCCGTACGGGTCGTAGCCGCCGGCGACCGCGAGTCCTTCGTCGCTCATGTCATCGAAGTGATCGGTGTTGCCGCCGGGGCCAACGCGCGGGAGGTCCGTCTCCTCGTACCCGGTGATCGGATCGTAGGTGCCGCCCTGCACGTGCTGGTCGAACGCGCGCGCCTCGTCGGGATCGAACGGCATGTCGTCGCTCGCGGCGCCGAGCTCGGCCGCTACGCCCTGGTCGATGTCCTCGCCGAGGGAGGCATCGTCGAGCTGCGCGTCCACCGCGTCGTCCAGCGACGTCCCCGCGCCCGCCCCGTTGCCGTAGTACGGGTGCGCCGAGCGTGGGGCCCCGATGGGCTCGTCATCGAGCTCGGCGTCCAGGTTCGCGAGCGCGTCGGCGTGCTCCGGCGACATCTGGCGCGTCGCCTGGGACTGCGGCTCGAACTCGAGGTCGAAGTTGTCGTGGTCCGCGACGCTCGGCGGAGCACCGCGCGGTGGACCTGGCGGGCGCGCCGGCGCCGGGCTGCCGTGGGCCATACCGTTGCCGTTCGCATGCGGCTCGCCGGCCGCGTGCGCACCCACCAGATCGAGCGCGTCGAAGTCGTCGATCGAGTCGTGGTGCGCCGGCTGCGTGGAGCGCGCGACGCCCATCACCGGCGAGCGCGGCGGCGAGATCAGATCCAGCTCGTCGAGGTCCATCTCGGCGTCGATCGCCGCGACGCTCCCCGCGCCGCCCGCGTACTCGATCTCCGACGACGCCGTCCGGGCTACGCGCAGCCGGAACCGGCGTGCGAGATCGAACGCGCCCGTGTGCGTGCCGTTGATCGCGAGCAGCTCCTGCAGGTACTGCTCGGCGCGATCCGGATCGCCCGACGCGACCAGCTCGGCGAGCTTGAGCAGCTCCGTCTCTGCCTCGTGCTCGCGGCCCTGCGAGACAAAAATATCCTTGAGCCGCTCGTGCGCCTCGACGTTCTCGCCGTCGAGGGTGAAGATCCGGCGCAGGTGATCGACGGCCTTCTGGTGGAGGCCGTACTTCACGTAGACGTCGGTCTCCGCGAGGATCTTCGAGATCTCCTCGGCGTGGCGCTCACCGGCGGCCGACGCGCGGCGAGGATCCGGCGGCGGCTCCATGTCCGCCGAGAAGTCGGCGTCGTCGTACTCGGGCAGCGCGAAGTCCACGCCCGAGAGGCTCTGCTCGTCGACGAGCGGCATCGAGCCCGTCATGCGCTGCGAAGCGGGCGCGGGGATCGCGGGCATGTCCCCGGTGAGCTGGAACCGAGCGTCCGCCGCGCGGACGGCCTGGGGCATCGGGGTCTGCGCGCGCGCGAACGTCGGTGGGCGGACCGGCGGCGGTGCCTGCGGCGGCACGGGCGGCGCCTGCGGCAGCGGGGCCACGAGCGGCGGCGGCGGCGCCGGCGCGGCGGCCTGGGGCGACGAGATGTTCAGGAACTGCATCGCGTCCGGGTCGTTCGGGACGAACTCGAGGATCTTGCGGAAGACCTCGGTCGCCTTGTCGCGCTGCTTGTTCTCGACGTGGATCCGCGCGAGCTCCTTCAGCACGCTGACGGTCTTCGCCTTCTGATCGAGCGCCTGGAACGCCTGCGCGAGGAGGCCGAGCGTCTCGACGTCGCGCGGGTCCGCCTTGAAGCACGCCTGGAGCTTCTGCAGCGCGCGCCGCGGATCGTTGCGGCGGAGGTAGAGCCCGGCGAGCTCGCGGTTGAGCGCGTGGTTCTCGGGCTTGTGCCAGAGGAGCCGCTCGGCGACCTTGACGAAGTCATCCTGGCGGTTCTGCCGGCGCAGCTGATCGCACGCGAGCGTGAACTCCGCGGACGCCTCCTCGACGAGGCCTTCCTTCGAGTAGAGCTCGGCGAGCTTGATGCGCGTCGCGATGTTCTCGGGATCGAGATCGACGAGCTTCTTGACCGTCTCGAGCGCTTCCTTCGTGTTGCCTTCGCGATGGAAGTGCGCGGCCACGGACTCGAAGTGCTGCATCGCATCGCTCATCAGGCCGAGCTGGCGATAGAGCTCGGCGAGCTTGAGGATCACGTCGACGAGCCGCGGATCCAGCTTGAGGATCTGCTTGTAGACGGCGACCGCCTTCAAGAAGAAACCTTGCTCGTGATAGAAGCGCGCGACCTTCAGGTACGTGTCGGTGGCGTCCTGCTTCGCGCCCTTCTTGGCGTACAGGTCACCGATCTTGAGCCAAACGCGGACGTCCTTCGGATCCTCGTGGACGATCCGCAGGTACTCCTTCACCGCTTTGTCGATCTGTCCCTTATCGACAAACTTGCGGGCCGCATCCATCACCTTGTCTTTGTTGAAAGCCACGAGCTAGGCGGGCCTCCAGGACACGGAAACGGACGCGGGGCGGCAAGAAGTGATGACGACCACGGGCGATCGCCAGTATGCCCCGTACATCGCGATCAGGGTACGGCCCGATCAGACAGGTCGTCAAGGAATTCCAAAAGCATTGCTTAGTGTTGCAGGCTCGTACGCTGGCGTACGAGTCCCGCCGCTCAGCTGGCCGACGCGGCCGCCCGCTCCGCCAGGAGCCGGGCCACGAAGCCGGTGTCGAAGTCGCCGCGGATGAAGTCGCGGTGGTTCACGATCCGCCGTAAGAACGGGATGTTGGTCCGGGGCCCCTCGATGACCATCTCGTCGAGGCAGCGCTTCGCGCGCCGGATCGCGGCCATCCGGTCCACGTCGTGGACGATGACCTTGGCGATCATCGAGTCGTAGTTGGGCGGGACCACGTAGCCCGCGTACACGTGCGTATCCACACGCACACCGAGCCCACCCGGCATGTGCAGGGCCGTGATCTTGCCCGGCCACGGCGCGAAGTTGTTCGGGTCCTCGGCGTTGATGCGCAGCTCGATCGCGTGCCCGCGCGCGCGGCGCTCGTCCGAGAACGAGAGCTTCTCGCCCGCCGCGATGCGGATCTGCTCGCGCACGAGATCGAGACCGGTGACCAGCTCGGTCACGGGGTGCTCGACCTGGAGGCGCGTGTTCATCTCCATGAAGTAGAACTTGCCGTCCTGGTCGAGCAGGAACTCGAGCGTGCCGACGTTCGTGTAGCCGATCGACGAGATCGCGCGGACGGCCGCGGACGTGAGCTGCGCGCGGGTCGCCTCCGCGAGCGCGGCCGACGGCGCCTCCTCGAGGACCTTCTGGTGCCGGCGCTGGATCGAGCACTCGCGCTCGCCGAGGTGCGCGTAGTGGCCGTGGGTATCGGCGACGACCTGGATCTCGATGTGCCGCGGTCGCTCGCAGTACCGCTCCATGTACATCTCGGGGTTGCCGAACGCGGCCGCCGCCTCGGTGCGGCCCTTGTTCCACGCGTCGAGCAGCTTCTCGCGCTCGTGCACGATCTGCATGCCGCGCCCGCCGCCGCCGGCGCTCGCCTTGAGGATGATCGGCAGGCCGATGCGATCGGCGGCCGCGAGGAGCTCCTCCTCGGAGTGGATCCCCGTCGAGCCCGGCAGCGTCGGGACGCCGGCCGCGTTCATCGCCGCGCGCGCGCTGATCTTGTCGCCCATGAGGCGCATCGCGGCCGGCGGCGGACCGATCCAGTTGAGGCCGCACTTGATGCAGACCTCGGCGAACTCGGCGTTCTCCGAGAGGAAGCCGTAGCCCGGATGGATCGCGTCGGCGCCCGTGACCTCGGCGGCCGAGATGATCTGCGGCACGTTCAGGTAGCTGCCGCGGGACGGCGGCGGGCCGATGCAGACCGCTTGATCGGCGAACTTCACGTGGAGCGCGTCGGCGTCGGCGGTGGAGTGCACGGCGACCGACTCGAGCCCCATCTCCTTGCACGCGCGGATGATCCGGAGCGCGATCTCACCGCGGTTGGCGACCAAGACCTTCTTGAACATGGAGCTTCTCGAGCCTTACGGCGCGATCCGGAACAGCGCCTGGCCGTACTCGACCGACGAGCCGTCCTCGACGAGGATGCCGGTGATCGTGCCGGCGACATCGGCCTCGATCTCGTTCATCAACTTCATCGCCTCGACGATGCAGAGCGCCGCGCCCTTCTCGACGCGATCGCCCATCGAGACGTACGACGGCGAGTCCGGGTTCGGCTTGCGATAGAACGTCCCCACGAACGGCGACGTCACGACGTGGCCCTTCTCCTCGACCGGAGCCGGGGCGGCCGCGGGCGGCGGGACGGCCGCGCCACCGACGTGGTGCGGCGCCGGGAAGTGCGGAGCCGACACCGGCGCGGCCGCGTAGACCACCTGGGCTCCCCCGCCGGCGACGCCGCGGCGCAGCGTCAGCGTGGTGTCCTTCGTGTCGACGATGAGCTCGGACAATCCGTGGTCGGAGACGATCTCCGCGAAGCCGCGGACGAGCGCGACGAGCTCCGGCTCAGCGGCCGCGTGCGGGCCGTCGGAGCTTGCCGACTCGGTCATCACGTTGGGCTTGTTGCCTTTTCCCTGCTTGGCCATGGACGCGGGGGGCAGCTTCCACTAGGCCGAGGGCGGCGTCCAGTCCCAGGTAGTAGCTTTGTGCGCCGAGGCCGCAGATCTGTCCGACGCAGCGCGCCGCGATCAGCGACGTGTGCCGGAACTCCTCGCGCGCGTGAATATTCGAGAGGTGAACCTCGATCGCGGGCAGCGCCACCGCCTCGATCGCGTCCCGGATCGCGACGGACGTATGTGTGTAGCCGCCCGGGTTGATCACGATCGCGTCCGCCGCGCCGCGCGCAGACTGGACGAGCGTGACGAGGTCGCCCTCGACGTTGCTCTGCGCGCACCGGACGGTGGCGCCGCGGGCGGCCGCGCGCCGCGCGAGCTCGGCGTCGATCTCGGCCAACGTCGTGGTCCCGTAGAGCGCGGGATCGCGCGTGCCGAGTAAATTCAGGTTGGGTCCATGAAGGACCAGAACGCGAGGGCCGATGCCGGCGCGGATCAAAGCTGCGCGGTGAGCGACGGCCCGGCCATCCGCATCAGGTAGCGCGCCTTGCCGAAGTTGCCCTCGGGCGCGAGCGCCACCGCGATGAAGTACAGCGGCGTCAGCATCCGGCACACGAGCAGGAGCCGGTTCGCCTTCACGGACATCTCCTCGAGCCCGCCGACCTGCAAGCTGTCGCCTGCCTTGCGGACTTGCCCGAGGATGAAGGAGAACTCCATCCCGACGGTGTTCACGTCGATGCGATCGTTGAGGCGCGTGTAAGTCTCGACGGGGATACCATCGAGGCCCATGATCACCGCGGCGACCGCACCGTCGACGTTGTCGACGACTTTCTTGAGTGTTTCAGCGAACACGGGCCACCTTTCCGACGACGTTACCGCGCAGCACGAGGAGACTGCAACTCACTGGGTCGCGACATCGGCCGGACACACGAGATTGCCGCTGCCCGCGTCGCAGCAGCTCACCTGCGAATCCTGGAACGGATTGCAGGGGTTCCCGGTCGACGCGAGGATCGTCCCCATCGGCAGCGGGCACGCCCCGAGGCTGACCGCGATCCCCGACGTCAGCGTGACCGGATAGTCGAAGCGCTGACTGTTGATGGCCTGTCCGGACATGGTGCCGTTCGCCGTGACGGAGACGAGCATCTCCACGTCGCCCGCCGGATGCTGGGCGAGGATCTTGTCGATCAGCGGCCGATGGATGACCTCGATCTCCGCATCGGACGTGCCGTTCGGCGGCACGGGCACGCTGAACAGCTCCTTGAAGTGGGTCAGGCCGGACGCCTTCATGTCCGCGAGGTCGGCGGCGGAGAACAGGGTCGCATCCGGGAACGTCACGTCGATGTTCGCGTCGGTCATGATGCTCGTGCGCTGGGCCATCTGCGCGGGGTCGGCCGAATCGAACTGGATGCGGCTCAAGAACTGCGGGTGCATCAGGTAGCCCGCCGAGTGCACGTCGACGGCGCCGTGCGGCAGGAACGCCTCGGTGGGCGAGCCGCTGAAGACGCAGCCGCCCGCGACGCTCGCCACGGCGACGTTCTTGGTGATGAGGACGCCCTCGTCGCCACCATTGGAGCACGCGCCGAGCAGAGCGGAGACGAGGAGGCCGGCGATGCCGACGGGACGGGACGTGATCAGGGAATGCATTGCTTCCTCCGTCGAGAATCGTATCAAGGGGTGACCGCAGGTAGCAAAATTCTAGGCAGGTCTGCGAGTGGGATATGCGTGACCTCACACCGCCCGACATCGCGGATCGTCACGAAGCGCACGCTCGTGCCGGCCCGCTTCTTGTCGACGGCGATCCGGGCGATCACCGACGGGGTGAGCCACGGGTCGAGGGCGGTCGGCAGGCCCGTGCGCGCGAGCGCCGCCGCGACCACCGCCTCGTGGGACGGACCGCCGAGGACAGCGCTCGAGACGCGACACGCCGCCAGCAGCCCGAGGCCAACTGCCTCACCGTGCAGCAGCGCCCCGTCCGCGGCCGTCTCGATGGCGTGCCCGACGGTGTGCCCGAGGTTCAACAGCGCGCGGCGCCCCGTGCGCTCGCGCTCGTCGCCCCCGACGACGGCCGCTTTGTACGCGATGGCCCGCGCGATCACGTCGGCCAGCGGTCCCGCACCTGGCCACTCGAACTGGGGTCCGACCCCATTCGCAGCGTCGACGGCACGCCAGAGGTCGGGGCCGTCGAGGAGCGCGTACTTCCACAGCTCGCCGAAGCCGGCGCGGCGCTCGCGGGCGGGGAGCGTGCCGAGGGTGGCGAGCACGCAGGCGACGAGCACCGGCTGGTAGAACGCGCCGACGAGGTTCTTGCCGGCGGGGAGGTCGATGGCGGTCTTGCCGCCGATGGCGCTGTCCGTCATCGCGACGAGCGTCGTCGGCAGGTGCACGACGGGGATGCCGCGGAGGAGCGTCGCGGCGACGAAGCCCGCGAGATCTCCCACGACGCCGCCGCCGAGGGCGACGAGCGCGCTCGTGCGATCCAGCCCCGCCGCGATCAGGCGCTCGCACAGCCGGCCGTACTCGGCGAGCGACTTGCTCGCCTCGCCGGCAGGGATGATGACGAGCTCGACCGTGAAGCTGGCGGAGGCGAGCACGGCGCTCGTGGCATCGAGCCAGTGCGGCGCGACGTGGTCGTCGGTGACGAGGCCGACGCGCGTGACGCCGGGCAGGCAGGCGCGGATCTGCGCGCCGAGCGCGGCGTCGAGGTGCGCGGTGATGGTGACCGGGTAGCTGCGCTCGCCGAGCGCGACGACGATCGTCTCGCTCCCGCGGATCGGCCGGGCGCTCGCGTACGCCTGCTCGGCGGCGGCGATGGCGTTGGCCACGTCGTCGATGCTCTTGCCCGTCGTATCGACGACCGCGTGAGCGCGGCGATAGACCGGCGCTCGCTCGCGGAGGAGCGCCTCGCCCCGGGCGAGCAGGGGCCGCGCCGGGCCGCCGACCGCCCGCGCCCGCGCCTCGTCGAGCTCGACCCCGAGGGCGATGACGCAGCCCGCGGCGCGCATCGCCGACAGGTTGTCCCCCGCCGCCGCCGCGCCGCCGCCCGTGGCGACGACGACATCACCGCCCGCCGCGATCACCGCCGCGAGCGCCGCCGCCTCGGCTCGCCGGAACGCGGCCTCGTCCCGCGCGACCAGCGCCGCCACCGACTCGCCGGCCGTCGCCGCGACAGCGTCGTCCAGATCGACAAACGCGCGCCCGCTGCGAGCAGCTAGCGCGCGTCCGGCGGATGACTTTCCCGCCGCCATGAACCCGATCAGAAAGAGCAAAGCGAGGTGCTACTGACAGCGCAGCGAGGCCTTGTTCGTGATCTTCGGCGTGATGAACACGAGGACCTCCGTGCGGTCGTCGTTCTCCGAGCGGTTCTTGAACAACCAGCCGAGCACCGGCAGGTCCCCGAACCACGGGATCTTCTTGTACTGGAGGCCGGTGTTGCGGGTGTAGATGCCGCCGAGCACCGCGGTCTCGCCGTCCTGCACGAGCATCTGCGTCTTGGCTTCCTTGCGGAGGATCGTCGGGTCGCCACGCGCGCCCGTCTGCGCGAAGTTCGGCTCGTTCTTGGTCACCAGCAGCTTCATGGCGATCGCGCAGTCGCGCTGCGAGACGTACGGCGTGACCGTGAGGCTCAGGTCCGCCTGCACGAACTGCGTCTGCGTCCCGGCGGCTGACACGACCGAGATCGGGATCGACACGCCCTGGCTGATCTTCGCCTCGACGTTGTTGAGCACGGTCACCTTCGGGGCCGAGATGATGCGCACCGAGTTCGTATCCTCGAGCGCCGAGAGGCGGAGGTTGATGTCGAAGTTGCCGCCGATCGAGCCGAGGGCGAGGCCGAGCGCGCCGCCCTCGCCGGCGCCCGTCGCGGCCGGGATGTTGACCGCGAAGTCAGACGGACTGGCGACGCCCGTCGACACCGTGTTCGCGTCCGTGTTGGCGCCCGTGACGCCGATCGTCGAGGGGAAGTTGAGGCCCGTCGCGTTGCCGCCGCTCGCCCCCGTGAGCGAGTGACCACCCCACTGGATGCCGATCTGGCGCTTGAAGCTCGAGTTCGCCTCCACGATGCGGGCCTCGATCGAGATCTGCGGGGTCTGGGTGTCGAGGCCGAGCGCGAGGCGGATGATCTGCTCGCGGTTGCCAGCGACGTCATTGATGATGAGCGCGTTCGTCCGCTCCTCGACCTCGAGCTTGCCCTTCGGCGAGAGCATCGGGACGAGCTTCGCCTTGAGCTCCGCGGCCGACGCGTAGTTCAGCGTGATGACCTCGGGCCGGGGCGCCTCCGCCTGCACCATCGCGGCGCGCCGCGCGTTCTCGGCCTCGTCCTCGGCGTCGAGCTCCTTGCGGGGCGCGACGCGGTAGATGTTGCCCTCGTGGCGGTACCAGAGGCCGTGCGACGAGAGGATGACCTCGAGCGCCTGGTCCCACGGCACGCGCTTCAAGCGGACCGTCACGCGGGCGGTGATCTCGTCCGGCACCACGATGCTGATGTGACCGGTGTCCGCGATGATGCGGAGCAGGTCCGCCATCGGCGCGTCCTTGAAGTCGAAGTCGACGGTCGCGCCGTGATAGATGCGGCGGCGGCTGCCCTGCGGCGGCAGCTGCGCGACCGACTGCTGCGCGACGGGCGTCGACGCAGCGCCGAAGCCACCGACGACGGTCGCCGGCATGTCCGTCGTGTGCGCGGCGCGGCGAGGCGCGGCCGCGGGGGACGGGCTCGCCTTCGTCACGACCGGCGCGGCGACGAGCTGCCAGTGCGCGCCGCTGCCATCGCGCGTCAGGCTGGGCGTCGCGGGAGACGCGAGCTCGGCGACGAGGCGGACGCGATTCGCGGCGTGGCGATCGCGGAACGACGAGACCGAGCGGACCGGGCCGCCGAAGCGGCTGGTGTCGAGCTTGCGCTCGAGCTTGGCCGCGAGCTCCGCGTTGTCGATGAGGAGCTCCACCGTGGTGGCCGTGACCGCGCCGAGCTCGACGTGCGCGTCGCCGCCGAGCGCGATGTCGATGCGGCCATTGACGTCGTCGCCTTCGAACTTGATGGCGCTGATCTTGGCCGGCTTGCCCGTCGGGGCCGCCGCGAGGACGGGCGCCGGCGCGACCGCGTCCGCCTTCTGCTGCTTGATGCGCGCGAGCTCCTTCTCCTCGGTCTGGCGCTGGTCCGCGAGCCGCGCGCGGCGGGTCTCCTCGCGATCCGCGGCATCGCGCGCCTCGCCCGCGGCGGTGCGGAGGCGCTGGGACTCGGCCTGCTGCGACGCGACAGCCTTGCGGCGATCGGCGAGCTCGGTCTCGGCCTGCTTGCGCTCGGTCGCGAGCTTCGCGACGACGGCCTTGGCCGCCGCGACCTCGGTCTCGCTCGCCTGGTGGGCCTGCGCCGCGGCCAGCTCGGCCTGCGCCTTCGCCGACGCCTTCGTTCGCGCCTCGACCTCGGTCGCGGCCTTCTCGGCGGCCACGCGGCGGTCGGTCAGCTCGGCGAGGCTACCCTCGGCCTGCGCCTTCATCGCCTGGGCCTTGCTCGCCGCGGTCTCGGCGATCTGACGCTGCTTGTCCGCGGCATCGCGCGCCGCCGACGCTGTCTTCGCGGCGTCCTCGGCCGTGACGCGCTGGTGCTCGGCGATCACGCGCTGGGCCTCGGCCTCACCGCGCGCCCTCGTCGCCGAGGTGGCGGCCGCCTCGGCCTCGCTCCGCTTCTTGCCCGCGACCATGGCCGCGGTCTCGGCCTCGGTGCGCCGGCGCGTGGCGTCGGACGCGGCCGCCTCCGCCTCGCTGCGCTTGCGCGCGGCTTCGCTCGCCGCGCTCTCGGCCGACGTGCGCTGTTGCTCCACGCTGGCCAGCGCGCCGCGCGTGGTCTCGAGATCGTGCTTCGCGGACCCGACGGCCGTCTCCGCCGCCGTGCGCTGCGCCTCGGCCTGCTCCGTGGCGGCCTTCGCACGCGCCAGCCGGTCCTCGGCCGCGCGCGCATCGGCGATCAGCTTCTCGCGCTCCGACTTCGCCTGCGACGAGGAGCGATCGCGCGCCTCGGCCGCCCGCTTCGCCGCGTCTTCCGCCGCGATGCGATCCTTGTTCGCCTGCAGCTCCGCGTCGCGCGCCGCTTCCTCGCGAGCCTGCGCCGCCGCGTGCGCGCTGCGCGCCTTGTCCTCGAGCTCCTGCGCCGTCGCGATCTTCTTGTCGAGGCTCGCGAGCTGCTGCTTCGCGCCCTGCATCGTGCGCTCGGCCTCGCCGCGGGTCGCCTCGGCCGCGCGCTTGTCCGCCTCGGCCTGGCGCTTGTCCGCCGCCGCCGCCGTGCGCGCGAGGTCGGCCTCGGTGCGGGTCTTCGCCGCGTCGGCCTTCGCCTGCTCTGCCTCGCCCCGCGCCTTCGCCGCGTCGGCCTTCGCCGCCTCGGCCTCGGCCTTCGTCCGCGCCGCCTCGGTACGAGCGCGATCCGCGTCGAGCTGCGCCGCGGCCGCCTGGTCCTTCGCGACGGCGACCTGGCTCTGCGCCTGCGCGGCCGTCGCCTTGGCCTGATCGGCCTCGACCTTGGTGCGCGCCGCGGCCGACTTCGCCGCCGCCGCGTCGTCCTTGGCCACCGCGGCGTCTCTCTGCGCGAGCGCGGTCTGCGCGCGGGCGCGCTCCGCATCGGCGACGGCGTCGGTCTTCGCGTGCTCGGCCGCGTCGCGAGCCCGGTCCGCCTGCACCTGCGCCGCGCTCGCCGCTAGCTTGGCCTTCGCCGCTTCGTCCTGCGCGCGCGCGGCCTCGGCCTTCGCGCGCTCGATCTCGACCTTGCTCGCCTGGGAGCTCTGCTTCTTCGCGTCGTCAGCCGCGCGCTGCGCTGCCTCGGCGCGCTGCGTCTGATCGAGCGCCGCCTTGCGGAGCCGCTCGGCGTCGGCCTGCGCGGTCGCCGCCTGCTGCTTCGCGGTGGCGGCCTCCGCGCGGCTCTTGCTCGCCGCCTCGTCCGCGGCGTGGGCTTGCGCCTGCGCCGCCGCGAGCTGCTCGGGACTCGCCGTCTTGGGCGCTGGATCGCGCGCGGTGACGAGGATGAGCACCTCGTTGCCGTCGGTCTTCACGTCGTAGCGGCCGGGGCGCGCGAGCGTGATGCTCACGCGGACGATCGCGCCGCCATCATCGAGCTGCTGCGCGGCGATGTTGCTCACGGCCCACGTGCCCGGCGTCAGCGTCGCGGCGGCGTTGTCGTGGGCGCGGAGGAGCTCGGCGAGCTGCGCCTGCGGCATGTCGATGACGATGCGGCTCGGGCGTTCGAGCTTGTACGCCGTGAACGTTGGCGTCGTCGCGCCCCGCACGTGGATGCGCGTGACCGCGCCGTCCTCGTCGAAGGTCACGGCGCGGACCTCGTTCTTCCCGTCGGCAAACGCCGAGCGAGACGAGGTCGAGGCGAGCGCCGCCGTGAGGGCGGCCGTTGCGATCCAGAGATTTCGTTTAGTCATGAGCATGGCGACTCCTCGAGCGCAGACCAGGGGCTTGTGCAGCGCGTGCGCGCTGCCTTCGCCCCACGCACCCGGCGTGAAGCAGGAAAATTGTCGCCCGGTAAATTGACGGGCACAAATTTTCTCTCGAACGAGAACTAGGTCTTCACGGGCGGCGAGGTCGCCGGAGCCGTCTGAGCAGGGGGCGGTGCAGCCGACCCGGTGTCGGTCGCCGGTGCAGGAGACGTCGGGGTGGCCGGTGCGGCCGGCGCGCCCGCCGGCGTCGGGACGGGAGCCGGCATCTGCAGCACCGGGCGCTGCGGACCGGTCGGCGCCGTCGGCGGCATCACCGGCGTGATCGCGCGCGGCTCGTTGTCCGGCGTCGAGTAGTCCGACAACGGGAGATCCGTCGGGTGCAGTTGCACCGAGTACTCCTCGGGCGGCCGCTGCGTCGAGTTCGGGCCCGTCTCCGGCATGACGACGAGCGTCAGATAGCCGGTGCCGATGTCCTTGACGACGGCCTTCTCTTTACCGACGCAGTCACCGCGCTTGATGATGTGACCCTTGTTGCCCGAGTCCATCATCAGGACCTTGCGCTGCGTGCCCTGCGCGACGATGCCGACGAGCTTGAGATCGGCGTAGCTGTAGTTCGTCGCCTGCATCTGATCTTTGCGCGTGCACTGCGAGCCGATCTGCTGCGCGCCGTTGGTCTCGGCGGGCGCGGTCGGCGTGCCCGGCATCAGCACCACGTACGACTGGAACGGATCGCGGTTCTGGTCGACGTTGAAGTCACGCTCCTTGAACGTGTGGCGGATGCTCGCCTTCTCCGTGACGGGCACGCGCTCTTCGATGTGCACGCGCGGGACGAGCGGCGCCACGGCCGCCGCCGCCGCTGCGGCCGCCGCTGCGGCCGGCGCGGCCCCACCGCCGCCGGCGGCCCCCTCATCCTCACCGCAGGCGCTGCCGACGAGGGC